>JAZRAZ010000136.1:0-2792 GCA_045634825.1 Eubacteriales bacterium
CAGATGCAGTACCGTTGCCTCTCTGGGCGCCAATATGCTCAAGTTGCACCCCTGCATTGAGGTGAAAAACGGTAAAATGGGTGTCGGCAACAAATACCGCGGTGTGATGCCCAAAATCATTTTGCAGTATGTAAATGAAAAACTCACCAAAACCGAAAATATTGACAAAAGCAAAATCTTTATTACCCACTCCAACTGTGATGCAGCCATGGTGGCGGCAGCCAAAGAAAAGGTGGAGTCGATGGGTATTTTTGAAAATATCTATGTAACCACTGCCGGCAGTACCATCAACAGCCATTGCGGGCAGGGAACTTTGGGCATTTTGTTTGAAGTTGAAGGCTAAGTATAGTGCATTTTATATAAAAATATAAAAAGTACTTGCACTTTTAACTGAAATAGTATAGAATTTTATTATTAAGGGTTCATGAGGAGGACTTTCATATGAGTGAACAATTGAAAGATACTTCCAATATTGTGGAAACTGTAGAAACGGAAATCGCAGAACAACCTACACTGTTGGAATTTACCGAACAAGAAATTTTAGATTATGAGGAAGGGCAACTTTCCAAGAAAGAAAAAGCAAAATTTTTGTTGCTGACTCCCCTGCCCAACGCTATTATCAAGTTTTCCTTGATTGGTCTGGGTTTGATTGCCGCAATTCTGTGGCTGGTGGCAGCACTGGTGCCCTCTTTCTCTCAGGCGATGGTCGGATTTTACAGAGGCTTTGCCACCGTCATCAGCGCCATCAATAATCTGATTCCCTTATCTATGTTTGAAATCCTGGTCATCGCCGCAACGCTGGGCTATCTGGGTTATTTCGTATTTATTCTGGTCAGATTTCTGCAGAAACGGAAAACGGGCAAACTGCTCAGTATCCGCTACTGGATTCAGTTCGGCTATGCCACCTTGGCAGTGGTGATGGTTGTTACGATGCTGTTCAGTTTCGGTTACGGACTGGTCAGTAACCGCACCTCCTTCCACGCTTCTACCGTTAGTGAAGACGGTACCCCTCTCTATGACCCCTTTATTTCTCCGAACGAAAACGACATCAGTGAGTCGTTGTTATATTTGGTTGACAAACTCAACACTACTGTAATTAACGCCAATGTGGGCGACAATCAGCATTTCCTCTTTAACAGTACCAGCGGTGCTTCCAAGGTCAATGTAAACGGCAACCGCAAGGCAAAACTTGCCAGAGAGGTCAGTGATGCCTTCCAGAGAGCCGCACAGGATTATCCGCAACTGGCAGGAACCAAGTTGTCCCCCAAGGCATTACTTGCCGGCCCGATTTACAACAATATGACACTGGGCAGTATGTATTCTCCCGTTACCGGTGAGGTACTCTACAATCCTTATTTCCCCGAAGTTTCCATTCCTATGTTGGTTGCCCGTGCTATCGCTATGGAAAGAGGATTCCAAAGCGCTCAGCAAGCGCAACTGATTGCTTACTTTGTTTGCACCAGATACAGTGATGTTCCCTATGTTCAATATTCTGCTTACTTTGATGCTTATCTTGCAACCGGTGACAAAATGGCGCGTTGCAATCCGCACACCTATGCCACCATTGCCAGCGCTATGAAAGCAGAAATCAAAAAAGAGGTTATCTATTACACCAAACAACTTGACAAACTTTACGGCAACACCAGTTCTCTTGCCTTTGTGGACAACGGCAGTCAGCAAACCTCCAATGAGAATTATCTGGTATTGCCCGAACTGCTGACAGGTTACTACCGCTATAAAATTCAGCCTACGGTGGATACCACCCTTGAGCGCAACTGCGGTTACTATGTAAACTCTTTGATTAGTCTTTGGCAACAGGATACTGAGTATCAGTCCAATGTTTCGTCAGTGATTGCACAGTATGATGAATACAATGTACAAATCGAGACTGAAACCCAGAACAATATTATAGAGCAAACTCCCGTCGCCTAAAACATTCTTACATACTTAAACCCACGCCACAAGTTCGGGCGTGGGTTTATTCATAAAGTGACAAGATACACCTGTCACCTTAAGAGGTTAACGATTTATGAATTTTAGTAAACTCAAAAAACTGATTTACCACCGTCGCGTGTGGCAATGGATACGCGTAAATTACAAATATTCTTGCCGCAAAGTCCGCCGCTTTTTCCAAAACGGTGTGCGCCCTGCCCTGAAAACACCGATTGCCCGTCGCATAATAGGTACGGCAACAGGAGTAATGATATGTGTTGTGGGCATTATCGGCGCGCTGTGTGCCTCTCTTTACTGCAGGGACAGTGAGGCGCTGATTCTCCAAAAACTCTCCTACGGCAAAAATTTCGATACCTCGGTCCCCTATTGGCGCACCTTAAATGCCATCGGCTCATCCTCCCATCTGTGTGTTACGGTACAAACGGCACGGCGCGACAACTTAAGCGACCCCACCGTCGCACTGGAGCAAGGAGGCGTCAACTTAAAGGTCACCTTTACCGACGGTACCTCGACTGAGATACCCTTACAAAAAAAGTTCCGAGGGGACAATTTTATGGCAGGCAAGCAGACGCATTTCATTCTTGCCTTGCCCTTTGAATACACTCCCTTTGACATCGTTTCCTGTTGTTTAACCATTACTGCAGGTGCAGACGGACAGTATGACGACTGGCTGTGCCAGCGTGCCGAGGTCAGTTTTCTGTTGGGCGGAAGGCGTATGTTGCTTGCCGTCAACGAAACTCCCACACGCCTTGGCAGCGGCAAAGATATGCTGCGCACGATGAAACTGGAGGACCGTCGTGACGGTAACACCATCTACCAACAAAGCGCTTTGTTGTTTG
>JAZRAZ010000137.1:0-1029 GCA_045634825.1 Eubacteriales bacterium
TGCCCGAAGCGATTGACGCTTCCTATGAAATGGTCAAACAAATTCACTTTGAGAATGCCTATTATCGTCATGACATTGGTGCCAAAGCCCTCAAAGCAAAGGAGAACTAAAAAAATGGTTTACAGATTATTTGTTGAAAAGAAAAAAGAACTGGCGCATGAGGCAAAAGCACTGCTTTCCGATGCCCGTGCCTTGCTTGGTATTACTTCTCTTGAAGATGTGCGCGTTATCAACCGCTATGATACCGAGAATATTGCTCCCGAACTGTATGAGAGAGCCAAGACTACTGTTTTTTCCGAGCCTCAGCTCGATATTATCTCCGATGAGATTGACCTTACGGGTGCCGTGGCATTTGCGGTAGAGTATCTGCCCGGTCAATATGACCAGAGAGCCGATTCCGCCGCCCAGTGTATTCAGATTATCTCTCAGGGTGAGCGTCCCAGCGTGCGCACCGCCAAGGTGTATGCACTCTACGGTAACTTGAGCGAAAGTGAAATTGCCGAAATCAAAAGATATGTTATCAACCCCGTAGAAGCAAGAGAAGCAGGTTTTGAAAAGCCTGAAACCCTTGCGATGCAGTACGACCTGCCCACCACCGTTGAAACCCTCGACGGTTTTATCAAACTGGACAGAGCAGGCCTTGAAAACTTTGTAGAACAATATGCGCTGGCGATGGATGCCGACGATATCGCTTTTTGTCAGGACTACTTTAAAAGCGAGCATCGTGACCCCACCATCACCGAAATCCGTATGATTGATACCTATTGGTCCGACCACTGCCGTCACACCACCTTCTTAACGGTGATTGACGATGTGCAGTTTGAAGACGAACTTCTGCAAAAGACTTATGAGGACTATCTTGCGACCCGTAAGGAACTGGGCAGAACCAAACCCATTTGTCTGATGGATATTGCCACTCTTGCAGTAAGATACCTCAAAAAAGAGGGCAAACTGGAAAAACTGGACGAGAGTGAAGAAATCAATGCCTGTACCGTTAAGATTGAGGTAGAGGCAGACGGTAAAAAAGAG
>JAZRAZ010000138.1:0-4898 GCA_045634825.1 Eubacteriales bacterium
TTGAAATGGAAAACGGCGATATTATGAAAGCGGAACTATATCCCGATATTGCGCCCAACACTGTCAACAACTTCATTTCCTTAATTAAAAAAGGATTTTATGACGGCATTATATTCCATCGTTGCATTCCTGGATTTGTAATTCAGGGCGGAGATCCCACCGGCACCGGTATGGGCGGTCCTGATTACAGCATCGAAGGTGAATTTAACGCCAATGGCATCGGCAACGACCTGCATCACAGTGAAGGTGTACTGTCTATGGCACGAGCGCAAGACCCCAATTCTGCTGGAAGTCAATTTTTTATTTGTGTAGGAGATGCAGGATTTCTTGACGGACAATATGCCGGATTCGGTAAAATCATCGAGGGAATGGACGCGGCACTTGATATTGCCGAACAGGCAACCAATATGATGGATAAACCTCTCAAAGACCAAAGAATGCAAAAAGTGACTGTAGAAACCTTTGGAGTAGAGTATCCCGAACCCGAAATTTGCTAAAAGAAAGGTGCAAATCAAAATGATTTGCACCTCTTATTTTATCCTTAATTGCCAAAAAGCAAGCGCTCCTGCTGCGGCAACATTTAATGAATCAACATTATTAGACATCGGAATTTTGACAGTATAATCACAATTTGCAATCGTTGACTCTGCCAGCCCGTCGCCCTCCGTTCCTAAAATGATGGCAAGTTTATCCTCCATCATCAATGTGGGGTCATCGATGCTGATGGAATCATCATTTAATGCAAGTGCTGCTGTTTTAAACCCAATTTTTTTCAATTTGGACAACCCGATTTGCGGCCATTCATTAAGGTTTTCAGAAATGCGGGTCCACGGCACTTGAAAAACCGTTCCCATACTAACACGAACAGCACGACGACATAAGGGGTCGCAACAAGTTGAAGTTAATAATACCGCATCCATATTCAATGCCGCGGCAGACCTGAAAATCGCACCGATATTAGTAGAATCCGCTACACCTTCCAGTACGGCCACCCGCCGTGCCCCTTCGCAAAGAGTTTGCAAAGATTTCATTTTGGGACGGCGCATCGCACATAATATACCTCTTGTAAGTTCGTAACCCGTAAGTTGTGATAAAACTGCCCGCTCCGCAGTATATACAGGAATATCAGAACATCGACTTATAATTTCTGCACCCTGCCCTTCGATATGCTTTCGTTCCATCAACAAAGAGATAGGCTGATATCCTGCATCCAATGCCCTGTGAATCACTTTTGGGCTTTCCGCAATAAAAATCCCCTTCTCTTCTTCCAGCCGATTGCGCAGTTGAGCCTCAGTCAAACGAGCATAAACATCCAGTTCTGCTGCAATTAAATCGGTTATTTCAACAATATTTGCCATTTTATCCTCCCACAAGATATTTGTGCAATACAAATCATAGCATATTCAGAATAATTTTACAATAACGAGGAGTAATTATATGAATATAGAACTTCAACAATGGGCATTCAATGATAAGGAATCACTTATTTCCATTTGCAATTCAATAGATCGCAGTTACCTATCCGACAGATTGCCAAAGCCCTATACCGAGCAGTCAGCAAATTGGTGGTTGAGTATGGTAGCAGATAATGAAAGCAGGTCCGGAGTTTTTAGAAAAATAGTAGTGGACGGAAAGGTTGTCGGCACTGTTTCAGTCGAGCAAAAACAAGATGTATTTCGTAAAGATGCCGAAATCGGATATTTTTTATTACCAGAACAAAACTCAAAAGGAATTATGAGTGTTGCCGTAAAGGAGATATGCAAAATCGCCTTCAAAGAACTGGATATCATCAGAATTACAGGTCTTGTTTATGAACCCAACATAGCTTCAAAAAAAGCGCTTTTAAAAAACGGATTCAATTTAGAGGGCACTATGCACAATGCAGTTTTTAAAAACGGAAAAATTTATAATCTTTGCATCTACGGAAAATGCAAATAAAAAAGTATTTAAAACAGGCACGGAACAAAAATCCGTGCCTGTTGGCTTAAAATCCTTAAAATCCTTTATTTTATGCGGTTTTTTCTTATTTGAAGTATCTATTAAGAAGACCCTCAAACGCCTTACCGTGACGAGCTTCATCGCGCGCCATTTCATGAACGGTATCATGAATAGCATCAAGGCCTTGCTCTTTAGCGCGTTTGGCAAGGTCAAACTTACCTGCAGTTGCGCCATTTTCGGCATCAACTCTCATCTCAAGATTTTTCTTGGTAGAATCGGTAACCACTTCACCTAAAAGTTCTGCAAATTTAGCAGCATGTTCCGCTTCTTCCCAAGCAGCTTTCTCCCAGTACAGACCAATTTCAGGATATCCTTCACGGTGAGCAACTCTTGCCATTGCAAGATACATGCCCACTTCAGAACACTCTCCTTCAAAATTGGCTCTCAGATCCATGATAATATCTTCACTAACCCCCTTAGCAACACCTACCACATGCTCAGCTGCCCAGGTTCTCTCACCGGCTTGCTCCGTAAACTTAGAAGCCGGAACTTTACATTGGGGGCAAAATTCAGGTGCAGCATCACCTTCATGAACATATCCGCAAACTTGACATACAAATTTTTTCATTTTATAATTCCTCCTAATTGATAATTGTTTTTGTTTAATTAAAGTATAATCCTAAACATTCAATTTGTCAACTATTTTTTTAAAATTTTTGAAAAATAGTTATTTTCCATTTATATGCTAAAGATATCAAAGTTGATTAGAATTCAATGCATTTTTAGCAGCCGCTTGCTCTGCTTCTTTTTTGCTTTTTCCCTCACCTTTTCCAACCTGCTTTTCATTTACATACACTATTGCGCAAAAAATTTTATCGTGATCCGGACCACTTTCCGCAAATTGCTTATAACTTACTGTTGCGCCCGGTATTTGTTGAACATATTCCTGAAGTGCCGTTTTATAATCTGTATCCTTATCTAATTTATGACGACAGATAAGAGGAAGTAAAAATTTTTCCACTTGTCCGACATCGCTATCCAAATACATTGCCGCAAGTAATGCTTCAAATGCATCTGCCAATGTTGAAGGACGCTCTCTGCCACCGCATTTCTCTTCGCCTTTTCCGAGCAGTAGCGCATCTCCCAAGCCAATTTCTTTTGCGTAGCCACACAGCGCGCTCTCACAAACATGAGCGGCACGAATTTTTGTAAGTTCTCCTTCCGGTTTATGCGGATATGTTTCATATAAATAGCGCGCTACGACAAATCCCAAAATAGAGTCTCCCAAAAATTCCAACCGTTCATTACATCCAAAATGTCCTAATCGATGCTCATTGGCATAAGAAGCGTGACACATAGCCTTTTTTAAATACTGCGGATTTGTAAAGGTATATCCGATGCGTTTTTCCAGTTCACTAAAGTTCATATTCATTCCTCACAAAACAATAAGGGGCGCCAAATGACGCCCCTGAAATTACTTAGATTCAATATAATCCAAAACGTCACCGACGCTCTTGAATTTTTCCATATCTTCGTCTTCAATCTGAATCTCAAATTCTTCTTCGACACTCATAACCAGTTCAACCAATGCCAAGGAATCTGCGCCCAGATCTTCCATAGTAGTATCCTCTGTAATATTAGCCTCATCAATTCCGAGTTGATCGGCAATAATTGTAGTTAACTTTTCAAGATTGCTCATAAATAGCCTCCCTTCTTCCTTTCTTGCTATAATAATATAAATATTACCGCAAATTGTCAAGAATTATTCTGCATTTTGTGCAAGATTTTCAGTAATCTTTTCGATAAGTCCGCTACGAGAAAATTGAACCGCCTGTCGAATTGCATTTTTAAACGCTTTAGCATCAGAGGACCCGTGTGCCTTAATTACAGGTTTGGTTACACCGAGTAACGGTGCACCGCCATGCTCCTTATAATCAACTTTCTTTTTAAATTTACTTAAATTTTTGTACACAAACAATGCGCCGATCATACCAAAAATATTTCTTTTGAAAAGATCAGAGATATTCTTTGCAAGCATTTTGCCAACGCCCTCATACATTTTCAAAGCAATATTTCCGGTAAAACCATCTGTAACCGCAACTTCGCAACCACCAAGCGCAATATCTCTTGCCTCAATATTCCCAACGAAGTTTAGTGAAGAATTTTTCAAAAGAGGATATGCTTCCAGTTGCAAACTTGTTCCTTTACATTCTTCGGTACCGTTGTTCAGTAGTCCTACCCTTGGCGCATCAATATGATACATTTCTTTCATATAGATACTTCCCATAACGCCAAACTGCAACAAATATTCAGGCGTACACTCAACATTGGCGCCACTGTCAATCAGCATAGTAGCGCCTGTATCTGTCGGCATCACGGGTGCCATAGCCGCCCGACTGATGCCTTTGATACGTTTGACAATCAATGTAGCCCCAGTCAACAAAGCACCACTGTTACCTGCAGAGACCACAGCGTCCGCTTCCCCATCCTTTACCAATTTCATAGCAAGCGACATAGAGGAATTTTTTTTGGAACGAACTGCTGTCATAGGGTCATCTTCCATTGAAATGACAACATCGGTATGATGATAGGAAAAGCCATCATCAGAAATATTGTTTTCCCTTATGGTCTTTTTTATAATTTCCTCATCACCAACCAAAATAATTTCAATACCGAGTTCCTTGACCGCTTGTGCGCTTCCTTTAATTATTTCCAACGGCGCATGATCACCGCCGAAAGCATCCACTGCAATTTTCATTTTTAACTCCTTAAATCTTATGTTTTTGTACATATTCTTCCAGAATATCCAGAGCGCGTAAAGAAATAGCCGTATATCGTTCCTGTTTGTTTTTAATACGTCTGTCCAGCGATGTAATAATGCCAAAATTGATATTCATCGGTTGAAAATTCGTTATACTCTCATCGCTGATATAATGTGCCAGCGCTCCGATTGCCGTTTC
>JAZRAZ010000139.1:0-6153 GCA_045634825.1 Eubacteriales bacterium
GTTGGTCATCAGACATATCTTTCATCAATCGCCCTGTTTGCGCCTCGCGAATCAAAGTACCTTTGGGTACCTTGATAATCAGGTCTTCAGCACTTCGACCGGTACAATTATTGCCTGAGCCATTTTCACCGGGCATAGCAGAATACTTTCTTTTATAGCGAAAATCCATTAAGGTATTCAAATGCTGGTCGGTCACAAAGACAACGTTGCCGCCCTTGCCACCATCACCACCGTCAGGTCCACCCGCATTGACATACTTTTCCCGATGAAAAGATACAGCGCCGTCGCCACCCTTGCCTGCCTTGATATGAATTCTTGCAACATCAATAAACATTGCATACACCTCACTTATCAAAAAATCCCGAACTGTCGTTCGGGATTTTGAATGTTACTGTTCTTCGGGGTAAACAGAAACTTTCTTTTTGTCTTTGCCCATTCTTTCGAACTTAACTTTGCCGTCTACCAAAGCAAACAAAGAATCGTCCGAACCACGACCGACATTGTTGCCGGGATGGATCTTAGTACCTCTCTGCGTCACCAGAATATTGCCGGCCAAAACATATTGACCGTCAGCTCTCTTAACGCCAAGACGCTTGGACTCAGAATCTCTGCCGTTCTTAGTAGAACCCATACCTTTTTTATGTGCAAAAAGTTGAATATTAATTCTCATTTGGTTACACCTCCATAATCTCTAAACAAATATGCTCCGGATAATCCTCTTGCAACTGCGCTACACTCTTATGCAACGCGCCAAGTAAACCGGAAAAAGTCAAATCAGGGTGCTTTACGGTACATTCTAAATACGCTTCATCAACTTGATATGCAACCGCCACATCAAATTGCTCTGCACAATTAATGCAAAACTGTGCCATTGATGAAATCGCAGCACATACGATATCTTCACCCTCTTCGGCATATCCACTGTGCCCTTCACAGCGAAATCCGACATACTCTTGCTGTTTTTGCAGCAAAGTCAGCGTTGTCATTATGCCTGAATAGCAGTAATCTGAACCTTAGTGTAAGGCTGTCTATGACCTTGTTTACGACGATAATTCTTTTTAGGTTTCATCTTGTAAACAATAACCTTAGCGCTCTTACCGGTTTTAACCAGATTAGCCTCAACCTTTGCATTATCGATATACGGAGTACCAACTCTGATATCAGAACCGTCACCGACAGCAATGATCTTGTCAAAAACAACTGTGGAGTTCTCTTCTCCAGCCAGCTTTTCTACAAAGATAACATCGCCTTCCTGCACTTTGTATTGCTTACCACCGGTTTCAATGATTGCGAACATTACAAAGCACCTCACTTTCTTTTTCAAAAACTCGCTACACAAGGTTTGGTTTCCCAATTAGACCCTGCATAAGCGGCAAGCGTTATTATAACATAACAATAATGCTTTGTCAACCTTTTTATTTTACAGTTTTATTGCATAATCAATGCAAGAAAATCATCACGCGTTAATCGCTTAATTTCAACAAAAGAGGCACGCTTTCTATCCAAATTAAAATTGAAACCAAGTTCCATATTTATGTTATCGTATTCATCGCCGGTTTCCATATCAATTTGTGCATAAATTCTTGTATATGTCTTATCTTTAGTACAATCAAACAGTTCTCGATTAAGGATTGCATACTCCATCTCGACTGCATTTTGCTCAAATTTACCGCTCACTTCAAAATCAGGCATCCAGATTTTATCCAGCGCACCTATAAAATTATCACTACATTCTCCTAAGGAAGAAAAAATAATCGGTCTTGTCTGGTCAGGCATCACCATTGTTTTAAACAACACGCGTTTACTTTGAATGGGAAAAGACACTTGCAGTCCGAGTTTTTTCCCTTCGAACTCTGCATACAAATCCATTATAATTTCATTACTTTCAACACTGAAATTTTCAATATTGAAACTCAGTTCACCGTCATACTCGTGTTCAAATAAATTCATATCTTACCTTTCCTCTTATCTTTTTTCAAGAAGTTTCGCAACTTCTTCATAAAGTGAATTGATGTCTTTGAATTGGCGGTGCACCGAAGCATAACGAACATAAGCAACATCATCTGCCGCTTTAAGTTTTTCCATTACCAAATCGCCGATATAGGTAGTGGTGATTTCCTTTTCCATACTATTGTATAAAAGGTTTTCTATGTCCGCCGCAATTTCTTCCATCGTCTCAATTCCGACAGGGCGTTTTTCACAAGCCTTCATTAATCCTCTGATGATTTTTTCTTTAGAAAACGGCTCTCTGGTGTGGTCTTTTTTAACCACAATCAGCGGAATCGTTTCAATAGCTTCAAATGTTGTAAAACGCTTACCGCACTTAATGCACTCACGGCGTCTACGAATTTTGCTGCCGTCATCGGTCGGTCTGGAATCAACAACCTTACTTTCCTCATATGTACAAAAAGGACATCTCATACTTTTCACCTCAAATTCATTTTCTATTATTCTAACATATTCATTTGGAAATGTAAAGAACTCTCAATATATAAGTAGCACCTGAAATCAGGTGCTACTTAATATTTTATAAATTCTCGATAATTTTCTCAACTGCCGCCAGTTTTACACAAGTGCAAAAGACTTGCATTGCCATAACAAGTTCTTCCATTGGAGGATAACTGGGAGCAATCCGAATGTTACTGTCTTTCGGGTCATAGCCTCCGGGATATGTGGCTCCGGCTGTGGTTAATACAACGCCGGCATCTTTGCATAGTTGATATACACGCTGTGCACAGCCTTCCGGCGTATCAAAGCCAATAAAATAGCCGCCTTTTGGACAAGTCCAACTTCCAACGCCTGTCCCGCCAAGTTCTTGATTCAAGATATTCTGCACTGCCTCAAACTTCGGACGAAGGATATCCGCCTGTTTTTTCATATGTTCCAATACACCCGTGGCATTTTTATAGGTCCTTACGTGACGAAGTTGATTGATTTTATCAGGGCCAATAGTCTGAATAGAAATCTGTTGCTTCATAAATTCTAAGTTTCTGGGGCTGGCAGCCATTACGGCAACACCACTTCCTGGGAAAGAAACCTTGGATGTGGAACAAAACTCAATGACAATATCGGGATTATTTTCCTCTCTGCAAGCGTCAAAAATATTTAAAAGTTCATCCTTTTCATCATAAAGGTCATGAATTGCATACGCATTATCCCACATAATGCGGAAATCAGGTGCCGCAGGTTTTAATGCAGCAAAACGGCGTACCGTATCATCTGAATAGGTAAATCCTTGTGGATTTGAATATTTGGGTACACACCAAATGCCTTTAACCGCCTTATCATTCTCTACATAGTACTCAACGGCATCCATATCCGGTCCTTTGGGTGTCATTTCAATGGTTATCATTTCCATACCAAACAACTCAGAAATTGCGAAATGACGGTCATAGCCGGGTGAAGGACACAAAAACTTAATTTTTTCCTCTTTATTCCAAGGACGCGGACTGTTGAAAAAACCGAAATTATAGGCTCTTGAAATTGTGTCGTACATCATCGTTAAACTTGAATTTCCGCCCAAAACCAGTTGTTCTGCCGGAATTCCAAGCAACTGACCAAACAACTCCTTGGCTTCATCAATACCGTCCCAGAGACCGTAATTTCTGCAATCAAGTCCATCTCTGGCAAAACAATCTGATGTTTGCTGTAATGCCTGCAAAATATCCTCGCTTAAATCAAGTTGCTCAGCGCAAGGTTTTCCTCGGGACATATCAAGAGAAAGTTTCTTACTGCAATACTGTTTATATTGCTCAGTTAATTCATTTTTTAAAACTTGCAGTTGCTCAAAAGAACGCTGCGAATACGGTTGCATAATTGCCATCTCCTTTTACCGTGTTCTTAAAATTACATTAATAAAAGTAATTATACTATATTGATTTTGAAATTGCAAGCATTAACGCCTTACAACAGATTTTACAGTTGGTTTTGCTTTGCTTAAAAAGGCTGAATTACGGGATAAAAAATAAACAAAGGCAACGCTTATCAGCAACATAATCCCTGCCGCAATCCATCCCGCCACAACGCCAAACAAATCAAAAAATATCACAAACGCCAATATCGGAAAAAGGATGGGTGAAATGAACAAAGAAAACATAGCAAAAAGTATTACATTATCTGCCGATGATATTTCTACCAAATCTCCCGCAGAAACAGTTATATTACACCGAGCATTCACTTCTATGGATTCCGTATTGCAAGCACCACACATACTGCAGTTGTCGCCACACGCACCTTTTCTCACCACACTTACCACCGCATAATCGTCTAAAACCTTTTTGACTACACCGATTTGTGTCATTGAATACCTCCAAAATAAATCCCCCCGAAAATTCGAGAGGATTTATCATTACGATACTTTAATCGTCAATTCATACTTTCCGACAGCGCCAACTTTATAACCCTCAGGAAAACCGCAGTAAACAGTCATACGCTGTGTTCCTTTCGACAGTGGTTGATTTTTACAATCAATATATAGGGAAATGTCTCCGGCTTTTATCTTTTCAACATCAGCAGCGTTACCTCGTACCATCACTGAAATTTTGCCATCGGGCACTTGGATTTTATTTCCCTTGGCAATATTTTCAACCTTTACTTTATCAGCGCTGATTTCAAATTGCTTGCTGATGATATTTTCAAAAGATATTTCAACGCTTGCATTCTCAAGAGCATCCAAATTTTTAATTCCGTTCGGTAAAATAGGCACTTTTTTATCGCTGTAATTTTTTGTTAGTTCTGCAACATCTAATGTACCCAACGAAATGCTGTTAATTTGCGCCAAAGCATCTTCACTGCCTGCGATTGAAATGGTTTCAGGTGTTATTTTAGGAATAAGATAGGACCCGTCATTTCCTCCGGAACTATTGATTAACTCTAATGTTAAAGGCACATCCTTCTCCGCAAAGATATTAACATTTACCTTCACCGATTCTGCATCCAAAGAAAGATATGAATCATCAAGTGCTGTTCCTTCGGCATCCAAATAGCAAATTGTTGCATCATAAACACCGGATTCATCAAACTTTTCCTGAGAAACGAGTGCCTGAATGGTTGCAATTTTCGAAACAACGCTTTCAGGACCGGTAACCGTAACCACGGTTGGATTGGCAACTTTTTCAAGGAAATATCCTTTTGCCACCTTGCCTTTGGTGATAGCATCAATTGTAAACTGGGATTTGACGGCTTTTTCAAATTTCAGGGTCAGAGTGTTTATAGATTGACTCAAAGTTGTCACCGTTTGACCATCAACGCCGATCACAACCGGCAAATCATATTCCCCTGCTTTTGTTACCGAAGATATGTCAATCTTGGCGCTCACCTTATCTTTGCTGATCAGCGCTAAAATCTCTCTTTTACCCTCGATCTGTACATCTACCGTTTCATCGGGCACTGTAACTAAAATCAATCCCTGTTGCTCAAGAATGGCATCATCATAGTTAATAGTGATAGGAATGTCTCTAATTAAATTTGTGGTTTCGGGATTGTAGTATGCAACAACCAACAACCACAACACAAAAGCAAGAAACAGTGAAAGTAGTTTAATGCCGATATTGTTACGCAACTTAAGCGGAATGGACTTTAAAAAATTAATCATTTTTATCTTCCTTTCCGCCAAACAGTTTGACTTGGACCTCAGGACTCAAAATATCATTCATGACTTTTTTGAGTTGTTCTACTGTGACTCCAATCTTTATTTCACTATTATGTGTGTATGAAATACGGCCTGTTTCCTCACTGATCACAATGGTTAAAGCATCTGAAATTTCACTCACCCCAACAGCCGCACGATGCCGTGTGCCCAGTGACGAACTTATCTCCATGCGTTGTGACAATGGCAATAAACAGCCTGCAGCAGCTATACGACAGTCACGAATGACAACCGCGCCATCATGCAACGGGGTATTTGGAAAAAAGATGGTGCCGAGCATCTGGCTGGAAACATCACTGTCCACCGCAATCCCGGTACTAATGATATCCCCGAGTTTTGTGGATTGTTCAAATACAATCAAACCGCCGATGCGACGCGCCGACAAATCCTTACAGCATTCGCAAACCTGTTCAATCACATGCGTGAACTTATTTTCCATATAGTCCTTTTGCGTATTAAATATATTGATGTTACGCAATTTGGTTCTGCCGATTTTTTCAAGCACC
>JAZRAZ010000140.1:0-2948 GCA_045634825.1 Eubacteriales bacterium
AAGGAAAGAAACGAGGTACAAAAAAATGACAACTTCCACTCACCGCATCAATGTTCGCTCCATCCGCAAGCTCACCAACAACGACGGAATGACGCTCAAGAATGGCAAGACCGTCACCTATAAGAGCGGCTGGCAGGTAGCTGAAGAGGGCTGCATCGTCAAAACCGCCGAGCAGGCTATGACGATTGCCCGCTCCGTATATGGCGGTAACTGCGGCATCTGGTACTCCGACGGTCTGTACTACATCGACCCGTCCCGCCGTGTAAACACCAAGCGCGAAGCGCTCCGCATCGGCAAGGAACACAAGCAGATTTCCGTCCTCTGTTGGCGGACTATGGCGCTGGCTTACTGCGAAGAGCAGTAAGCCACCCCCGAAAAATATATTATTTTTTCGGCAAAAAAACGCTTGACAACTTCAACAAAGTATGCTATAATAAAGGCACAGAAAAAGAAAAGGAGAACAAAAAAATGAAATTCACCGGTTACAAAGTAGGCACTAAAAAGTTCGGTTGCGGACAGCGCAAAGAGGCGGAAGCCGAGAGCAAAAAGACGGGCAAGCCCATCGAATACTGGCATTATAAAATCTAAGGGCGCAAGCCCCTTTTTTATATACTGAATTATATATAATATATTTTCGCGCACTCTAAATCATATATAATATATTTTCAAAAATGTGACCTATTTGCGCATTATATATTATATATAATATATTATCGCAAGTACGCCTTATTTACGGATTATATATTATATATAATGTCTGCGGCGCGCCGTGTACAGATGCCACGGCGCGATTTTTGGATTATATATAATATATTGTAATTTTCGTTCGCTTTTGGGAAAATATATTATATATTATTTACATCCCGAAATAATATATAATATATTATCGCAAATACCATACATTTTATCATTATATATAATATATTATGTCAGCCCATTCATCTTAAAATAATATATTATATATTATTTACGCCGAGTCCGGTGCGTTAAAATATATTCTTAAAATCGCAAAATATATCAAAAAAAGTATTGACATTAGGCTATTTATTTGCTATAATACTATCAGAAAGAAACGAGAGGGGACTTCAAAAATGACCAACTACTACTTCGACATGGACGGCGTGCTCGCAGACTTCCACTCCAACTATACTGACCGCTCGCAGGGCGTTAGCTATGACTACATTCGCAACCTTGCGCCGTTCATGGCAAACATCGAACTCGCCCGCCGACTCATGGCAGAAGGCAACAGGGTTTATATTTCAAGCCTTGCGGCAAATGCCGACACTAAAAAGGCAAAAATGGAATGGCTGGCGCAGTACCTGCCCGAAATCCCTTCCTATCGAATTGTAATAATTGTAGGGCATGCAAACAAGGCTGACCACATGAAAACAAAGACAGGCACTCTCATCGATGACCGCAAGGACAACTGCCAGAAGTGGACAAAAGCAGGACACAAGGCAATCTGGTTGGAAGTAAAGGGCGGAACGATTGAAATCTAAAAATGGGCGGAAGCCCATTTTTTATATACTGCCGCCATGCTCGAAATAATATATAATATACCCGAAATTTTGTATATTATATATTATATGAAAAAACACAATCGCGCAGACCGAATATATTATATATTATTTCTATCCCGAAATGATATATAATATACAATCTTAAAGTGCGGCGTAGACAAAAATATATTATTTGAAATCGAAAAAAACCTATTGACAGATGCCCATCTATGCGTTATAATAGTATCAGAAAGAAACAAGGAGGACAAAACAATGTTCGCAGCTAAAATCAACAACCTTCCCGAGACCGTCAAGTATCCCTTCGTCGTCGCCCAGTATGACGAGGACACCCAGTCCCTTTGGTACTATGGCCAGTACAGCACCATCGAAAAGGCGCAGGAAGCCGCCCGCTCCGAGTATGTGCACAACGGCATCGTCTTCTACAAGGTGTAAGAGGAGGGCGAAAGCCCTTCTCTTCAAAAAATATATTATTTTTTTCAAGAAAAAACGCTTGACATTTCGCCCCCACTATGCTATAATACAGACATAGAAAAGACAAGGAGAGAAAAACAATGTACCAGCTCATTATCCACAACACCAACGGCGCAACAATCGACGGCTACAAAGGCGACAGAATGGCCACCCGAATTTTGGCCATATATGCCAAAAACCACTTCCCCACGGTAGACTGGACGGCGGTAATGAACACCGAGACCGGCGAGCTCGAAGAAATATATTATAAGGACTGAGGGCGCAAGCCCTTTTTTATATACAAGATTATATATAATATATTTTTGCACTTCTGGAATAATATATGATATATTTTCAAAAACCCCTTGACAACGCCTTTATAGTATGCTATAATATAGACACAACGAGAGGGGGAGACCCCAATCGGTAAAGCCGATAGCCCCAGACTGGTATGCGGCGCCGAGAGGAACTCAAGGGGACCAGTCAGCGAGAGCGGGAACACACCGCTCTTTTGCTTTTGGCGCAGCGTGACGGACCACACGCTGCGAATTTCGCTTTGTATATTATATACCAAAATTTTGCGCCGATTTTCGATTTTTCAAAATATATTATTTATATCCCGAAATTATATATAATATATTTTCAAAAAACCCTTGACACGGGCGGCCCAGTATGCTATAATAGCCTTGCAAGTGAGGGATGCGGGGCCAAGCCCAAGAGCTTGACGGTGAGGGTGCGACCCACGAGAGTCTGTAAGCCCCCGCTGACAAAGTCCTCGACCGCGCGGAGTCCTGTTACGCGGTATATAAGTGTGAACCAAGCCCTTAAGTGGAGCAACCCAGTAGTCGCTGAAAAGGGGACGGCAGGACGCGACAAAACCAACGCCAGTGCGCGGGATGCGACTGGCGTTAATTTTTGGGGCGTAAAATTATATATAATATATTTTACCGGGGCTATTGACAACTGCGCCCAAGTGTG
>JAZRAZ010000141.1:0-8975 GCA_045634825.1 Eubacteriales bacterium
GATGAATTAAAGAAATACATAGATTACTACAACAACGAAAGAATTTCCTTGAAACTAAAAGGAATGAGTCCGGTACAGTACCGAACTCATTCGCAACTAATTTAATATTTGATTTTGTCTAAACTTTGGGGTTCACTTCAAGGTGGACAGGGGGAGTTTTTAATTAAATTTGATAGCACGCTTAAATATAAACTGTTGATATTACTAAGGAACATTTAGGAGAAAATAATGAAAATTACCGTGTTAGACGCTGCAACTCTTGGAAGCGATGCAAGTTTGCAACCTTTCTATCAAATAGGAGAGGTTAACTTGTTTCAAACCACCTCTGCGGATAAGGTGGCAGAGCGGATTGCGGAAAGTGATGTTGTTTGTGTTAACAAAATCAAACTCAATGAAAGTAATCTCAAAGGCTCCTCGGTGCGCTTGATTTGTGTCGCTGCAACGGGGTATGATAATATTGACACCGAGTATTGTCAAAAGCACGGTATTGCTCTTTGTAATGTTCCGGGCTATTCCACTTATGCGGTTGCACAACTTACAGTTGCTATGGCACTCAGTCTGGTGGGTCACCTGGCGGAGTATCGTGACTATGTGCACAGCGGTGTCTATTCCCGTAGTTCCGTTGCCAATGCGCTCACACCTGTATGGCACGAACTCAACGGGCAGACATGGGGCATTGTCGGTTTTGGGAACATCGGAAAGCAAGTTGCAAAAGTTGCAAGTGCTTTTGGTTGCAAGGTGCTAGCCTGTCGCAGAAATCAAGTGGATAATGAGGACACTGATGTTGAGTATGTCGATATAGATACTCTTTGTAAGCGGGCTGATGTTATTTCGTTGCACATACCGCTTACCGAGCAAACACGCGGATTGATTTCGGCTGAGCGTATTGCTATGATGAAGCGTTCGGCAATTCTCATTAACACCGCGCGCGGTGCTGTTACCGATGAAGCAGCGCTGGCAGCGGCAATACTTGAAAACAGACTGGGTGGCATCGGAATTGATGTATTTTCCAAGGAACCGTTTGGCGCAGACCATCCCTATCATACGATTTTAGATAAGGACAATGTGATTCTCACTCCGCATACCGCTTGGGGCGCGCTGGAAGCGCGCAACCGTGTTATCGTTGAAATGGCGCACAACATTCGTGCATTTTATGACGGTGAAAACAGAAACCGAATTGTATAAAAATATTCCACGGAATATGTGTTCCGTGGAATATTTTTATATAGTGTTTCCTCTTTCTTTTTTGGATTGTTTATGGTATACTGAATTTTGTTAAGAGGTAGAAAAACAATGAAGACAAAAACGATTCAAAAGAATTTCTTAAGCGGCAATATTGCCCGACAACTTTTTACATTTATGTTGCCCTTTATGGCATCCAATGCACTTCAGGTATTGTACAGCACTATTGATATGATTATTGTGGGAGAATTTGTGGGGACTGCGGGGCTTTCCGCCGTGGCACAAAGCAGTCAGATTTTAAATTTTGCCACAATGATTTGTCTTGGCTTTTCAAATGCCGGTCAGGTGATGATATCTCAGGCACTCGGGGCAGGCAAGAGGGAAAAAATGAATCAAATCATCGGCACGCTGTTCAGCGTTATTACGCTGATGTCGGTAACAATGTCGATTTTGTTTTTGACCTTTAGGGGATGGATTTTAGAGGTGATGAACATTCCGCCGGAATCCTATGCCTTTGCCGAGTCTTATTTTGTGATTTGCGGAACCGGACTGTTTTTTACAGCCGGATACAATATGGTCGCCGCTGTCCTTCGGGGAATGGGAGATTCCAAAAGACCGTTTTTGTTTATCTGCATCGCCTCTGCTGTCAACTTGGTGTTGGATATTTTGTTTACAGGCATTTTAAAATGGGAAGTGGCAGGCGCTGCTTGGGCAACCATTATCGGACAAGCAGTATCCTTTCTGTTTTCAATTTATTATCTTTACCGTCACAGACAAGCCTTTGGCTTTGATTTCAAAAAAAGCAGTTTTCGCATCAGTGCGCGTTACACAAAAATGATTCTTTCCTTAGGTACACCGCTTGCAATTCAATCAGGCTGTATCAATATCTCTATGTTGTATGTAAACTCGATGGTCAACAATGTTGGAGTAGTGGCATCGGCAACCTTTGGAGTAGGGATGCGGATTGACGATATTATCAACAAGATTTCACAAGGTATCCAATATGCCGCTTTGCCGATGATTAGTCAAAACATTGCTGCAGGCAAGCAAAAACGAGCGGTAAAAGTTGTTTATTTCTCCTGGTTATATTCTGCCATTATGACAGTGGTTTCTATGGCGGCGTATGTGATTTTCGGCAAACAACTGTTTATGATGTTTTCTGATGACCCGTTGGTGCATCAGATGAGTAAAGTTTTTGTCAGGGCGATTTTGTGGATGTTTCCTGCCTTGGCAGTAATGCGTGGCAGCAGTGCCTTTATTCAGGGCATCGGAAATGCAAAATTCAGTATGGTACTGGCGCTCGTTGACGGCGTGATTTTGAGAATTGGACTGAGTTGGTTATTCGGTATTGTTTTCGATATGGGCTTTTACGGTTTTGTTCTCGGATATGCGCTGGCGCCCTATGGGTGTGCACTTCCCGGTATGATATATTTTCTTTCGGGAATATGGAAAAGACGCAAAGTTTTAGCAGACGATATATAGTAGAAAACTGCGAAACGGAATTTCCGTTTCGCAGTTTATTTATTTGTGATACATCAGCGGTTGGTCGGCGGTGTAGAGAGTATGACGGGGAAATTCTGCCATCTTTGTCATCGTAACGCCTTTTTGGTCGGCAAATGAAAGCGCTGCACCTTCTTCTTCCTTTTTGAATATATAAACGGCATTACGGTTTTCATTTTCTCCGTAATACTGTTGCGGATTGATATAGGGCAAAATTTGAAATATATTTTCATGATAACTGCACGCTTTGAGTTTTCCGTTGGAACGAAGGGCTACATTGGTAGCAGAGGTGGACCAGTCGCCGTAGATATACTGTATGTCTTTCTCTGAAAGAAAGTCTGCTATCATTTGATATTCCGAGGTTGCATCGGTTTTTTGGATTTGAGTTACCATCGGTTTGCAACCTACCCACCAGTTGAGTGTAAAACCAACGACCAATATTGCCGTGAGCACACCTGTCGGCACTTTTTTGAAATCATTAAACAGAGATGCGACTGAAACCGTCAACAATCCATACCAGGTAAACATATAGGGAGTGCGGAATTCGATTTGCAAAACGAGATTGGTTGTAAATAAAATCAATAGTCCGATTATGAAAAAAACCTGTACAGTAAATAACGGATGCGCTTTTTTGCTTTTGCAAAAATGGTAGGCGCCTTTTCCAAAGGCATACAGTATCAGTGAGCAGAATATGAGAGCGGGGATAAAATACATCCATCCGTTTGCTTCGGTAAAGGCGTAGTAAAAGCCGGTGATTCTGCCTAAAATACGCAAATTAATCTGATGTGCTTGTGCCCAACCCGATGTTCTAAACAAGGAGTCTCCGTAAATGCTGATGCTATCAATGTTTAGCAGTCGAATGATGAGCAGTCCCAAAAAATTGCTGATACCGTAGAGCGCAACTCGACAGGTAATAAGCAAAGTATCGCGACTGAGTTTTCGATGTTGCCACCAATGTGCTCCAAGGCGCAACACCTCCAGCGCACACAGAGGAACAATTAAAATGACTGTTTGCCGAATGCTTTGCATCCCTGTGGCAAGCAACAACAGACAGCAAAGGATAGTCATAGGGGAATAGTAGTTCCTTCGGGGATTGTGCAGTGCCCGCAAATAATCGCCTATAGTGATAAATAAGGTAATCAGATAACAACTATAATAGGAAGCAAGTACAAATAACAACTGTCCTTCCAAAGACAAGGTGATGCCACAAGTGGTAATGCCACCAAGCATCAATGCTGCTGATGCGATTTGTTGTGTGCGGGTGGTAAAGGGAAAGAGCATCCAGATAAGACTTGCTATCAGCAATACCGTCATTATCAGTGTGGCAATAATCATTGACAGATTGATATTGCCCGTGATTCCATATAACAGAGCACAAAATACAGGAGTTGCTACTACATAAAACTGGTTACCAAACACCCAGCCTGCAGGGAAAATGCTTTTGCTTTCCCAGGCTTCTATTGCATAGAGTGTGTCGGCATATACATCCGGAGTTGCATACATATCAAATCCGAAAACATTAATATATAAATAGGTGAGAAAGAATAATACTGCAACACTGAGCAGTATTATTTCTGTTATGTTTAAGTGAAAGTTTCGTTTCATTTTACTCTCCTTACCTATTTTCCGATAATGGAATTTACTTCGTAATATTTTGACATAGCAGCATTGGGCCAGGTTTGTGCGGTCTCATCAGATAAATATCTCAGGTTATATAGTGCACTGTATTTTGTTTTGGGGGTGACGATAGGTAAAACAATGTCCATATTACCATTTTGTTTGTTTTCTATTATAATGCTTTGGTTTTGTCTGATGGCTTGATGGGTATGGATAATATCCTTTAAACCTACATATCCAAAATAAATATTTAAAATCAATACTGCGGCAAGCAATCCGTAAAACATTGGCTTGAAACGGGTGGCAGAAATTTCACACCATAAAATAAATGTTGCAATCAAAAGCAGAAGAAAGGCTACTGCCGAACTTCTATCATGATAATAACTGGCTACAATCATCATAAAATTAGATAAAAGTGACCCGACAAAAAAGGAAAGAGACATCCATATTTTCTTTTTATCTGCTTTAATAACAAAGGATACAACTAACAGTATGGCAAAGACAATGAATATCGGTGCAAACTGCAGGTACATTTTTAACGCCGTGCCAAAATTTTTGCTCAGTGTGCTTAGGGTAAGTTGGGCAGATTTGTTGTTCAGTTGTGCAGGTGCAAGATAAATGGTAATATATCCTGCTACCGACAGTAAAAGACTTATAATTTCATATGCCCGAGGTTTTATGTTGTAACAAAGAAAATTAATTGCCAAAAGCAAAGTAGCGGTGCAAATAAAAGCGGGGGAGGCATTTTCGGAATAAGCGCCCATTATAAAGGACAAACACAAAAAAGCAATCTTTATCGGCAGTTTCATAATAGAAGCGTTTTGCAGAAATCTTTTTGTATAGGGCAATACAAAAAGTATTCCCGCTACATAGGACCATAGATAATTACAAGACCCGTCCAACCAAAGAAAGATTTGTCCGAACACCGGCGCAAACACCCAAACCGATGCAAAAATACCTAAATAAACAGCATTGTCTGTCTTTTTGTCGGAGGCTATTTTGTAAATTAAGGAAATCATCAGTGTAAAGGCGAATGCGTTTACAATATTGAATATCCATTTAGGAAGCAATAAAAATAACTGGGCAAAAAAATGGGCACACAGTCTTCCGTTCATAGAAAGCGCGTGTCCTTTCATTGAACCGAAAATCTGAAAAAATCCGGTAATCTTTTCGCCGTTTCTGAAATCATAGTTGTATGCAAAGTCGTCGGCCACTAAATCGGTCAGAGAGTTGCATACCAGCATTATTAAAAAGATACCTATAAAAATGATACAACTGATTTTTTTGTTTTTATTCATTCCGTTCACCTGCAATTTGATAATGGGTTCAAATTCACTCTATATTTATTATCAAATAGATTATAGCACAACAAACTTTATTTCGCAACCAATGTGTGATACAAAAGTTGCAGAGTTTTGGTCGTTTTTTCTCGCACCGCGAGCGCTCGGCGTCGCCGCGGATGGCTTTATGTCTTAACATAAAAACAAGGTGGATTTTACTCCACCTTGTTTTTTGATTTAGTTATAGTTTCTATAGAGGAAGGTTGCGATTTGGCCGCGGGTACAGGGGGAGTTCGGGCCGAAAGTGGTTTGGCTTGTGCCGGAGGTAATGCCGTTTTCTACGGCCCAAAGAACTGCTTTGTAATAAAAGTCACTCTTTTTTACATCGGTAAAGGGGTTCTTACTTCCCTTGGGAGCGGGAGACCCGTTTGCTCTCCACAAAAATGCCACAATCTGTCCACGCGTGCAGGATGCATTCGGGGAGAAGGTTGTGCTGCTTGTTCCGGAGGTGATACCGTTTTCTACGGCCCAAAGAACCGCATTGTAATAGTAATCGCTTTTCTTTACGTCTTTAAATGGATTTTTGTTGCCTTTTGGTGTGGGGCTGCCCGCTGCTCTCCACAAAAATGCGGCAATCTGTCCACGGGTGCAAGCCTCGTTCGGAGAGAAGGTGGTCTTGCTCGTTCCCGAAGTGATACCCTTATTCACTGCCCACAGTACGGGCTCGTAATAGAAGTCAGATTTCTTTACATCGATGAAGGGGTTTTTCCACATGGTGCCTGTTGCAATGATCGTTTCCGTATCACCACAAACCGAACAGGTTCTCGTCTTGGTACCGTCCTTTGTCGCCGTGGCATCGTTATTATAAATGTAAGCACCAAAAGCGTGGGTAATCGTCCTTGCAGTACCGCAGATATTACAACTTGTATCACAAGCGTTATCAAACTCATGCGGTTTTGAGTTGATTACATCACCACATACACTACACTTATCAAAGTGATTGCCCTCATCAAATGTGGGCTGATGATCGTGGATAATGGTTCTTACGTAGCCACAGTCACAGGCAGTATCACAAGCGTTATTAAACTGATGCGCCTTTATGTTGATGGTATCACTACACACGCTACACTTATCAAAGTGATTTTCCTCATCATACACCGCCTTGTAATTGTGGCTAATATCTCTTGTATATCCGCAGTTTGCGTTGCAATCAGTATCACAGGCGTCATCATATGTATGGGGCTGTGCCGTTTCAGTTCCACCGCAATAGCAACAAGCCGACCAATGATTTCCGTCATCATAATATGTCGACCAATCATGCTCGCAGGTGATATAAACATAAAAGTAATCCGTAAAACCATTATAACTGATGTTGATTTTACAGTTGCCGACACTTTCGTTGGAAAATCCGCTGACCATTTCCTGCGTAATATCAATTTGCTCCTCACAAGTATCATAGATCAGCGTCAGCTTGGCACCGTTCAGATCCAGTTCGTCTACTGCGCACTGATAGTATCGTTTGGTAGGGGGAGAATACACGTCAATACCCTTCAAGGTGCTTTGGAAGGTCAGGTTTCGGAGCTCGGGATACGGATAATTTGCATCCCCCTCCATAGTCCAGATCCGTTCAAAGTCAAAGCCTGTGAAAGTGGCGACATCTTTCATCTGCGAAAGAGTGCACAGTGTACCATACACCGAGGTATCATCGGCGTTCACGTGGTAGCAGTTTTTCAGCGTGCCTTGATGGTTGACACAAATACCGCCGGTAGCGGATACAGAAGAGCGCACCGTACCGATGTTGTAGCAGTTTTGTATAGTACCGCGGTTATAGGTCACAATACCGGCACTGCTTTCTTTAGAATAGATCTCGCCGGTGTTAAAGCAGTCGGTTACGACAGCGCCGGAGATGCTGTAAGCGACAATACCGGCGGACATAGCTTCTGTTGTACTGACCTTTCCTAAATTGATGCACAAAGAAATGCTTTTAGCATTATGACCTGCAATACCGCCACCATACCAGCTGGAATCGATTTGAGCATAATTGATACAATTTTTGATATCACCCTGGTTGTCACCCGCAATTCCACCGGCATCAATCATATAGCCACGCGCCGTCAGCAAACCAGAAACGGTACAGTCGGAAATGGTATTGGAATTGATACCTACGAGAATACCCGCCTTGGGCGACATTACGTTGGTCGTTACCGAAAGAAGTGCATCCTTAATATGTATTCTTTCAATATTGCCGTAATTTTTAGAGAATATGCCTATTGCCGACGCGGTGTTGTCGGTCGTAATATTTACGTTTTTCAGCGTATGGCCGCCGCCGTCAATGTTACCGTAAAAAGAGCCGATCGGCTTAATAGCCTCGCTAAATTCAATGTCTTCGGCGATCACAAAATAACATCTGGTATGTTTTCTGATATTATAAAAATGCTGTTCGTTTTTAATGATATAAGGAGAGAATGCCGTGCCGAGACCGCCGGCAAACTCATTTGTGGTTTCCTTTGGTTCTTGGAAGGTATAGTCTCTGTGAATCGGAAAGGGATAGCTTTCACTGTCCGACATTTTCCAAACGGTTTCAAAATCATAGTTTACATAAGTTTGAGCCTTTTTCATCTGATCCAGCGGATATTCATTTTCATACGTGGAGGTTTCGTTTCTGCGTAAGACCAAGCAGTCATTCAAATTAGAATAATCGTCCAGAACTCCGATATTGTTAAAGTAAGTGGAGCCTTCAACAACAGCGACGTTGTAGCACCGCGTAATGTTACTTTCGTACACATGGCCTGCAATACCGCCGATGTATTGACTGCCCTTGACAAAATAGGCATTAAAGCTGTCGAGGACTTCACTATAATCCAAGTATCCCGCGATACCGCCGACAACTTCCGTCCCCGTAACAGAGGCACTGTTAGAACAGCGAGAGACTGTACCGTGTAAGATCAGACCAACAATACCGCCGACGTTGCTATTACCGTTGATTTTACCGTCATTGGTACAAGCTGTAATATTGTTATAATAAACATATCCTGCGATACCACCCGTATAGTTGGTGCCGATGATGGTGCCGGAGTTTTGCGCCTTGAGGATCTTGGTGTAGGTATCACCTACAATACCGCCCACATAACTTTTGCCGGTCACGTCGGCTTTGTTATTACAATTTCGGATCTGTACCGCAGCACTGATCGCGCGTCCGACGATACCGCCGACATAAGAGGCGGCGGAGGATATACTTCCGCTGACAAAACAATTTTCAATGATGGCCGCATCACCTACAAAGCCCGCCACACCTGCTGTATAGGTGGTTTCATCTGTTTTTGTATTGGAAATATCGACATTGTCCAAGGTGATATTTTTTACTTTTCCCACCGAGTATCCGAACAGACCGGCATA
>JAZRAZ010000142.1:0-3776 GCA_045634825.1 Eubacteriales bacterium
ATCGGTCTGTACCTTGTCTACAAATGGCAAAATTTGGTCAGCCAGATAATCTCTGAGCTTATTTTCCGCGCCGGAAACGGATTGAATGGAAATAATATTTTTTAATGTTTCAATCATTTTGATTACCTCAATTCTTGTATAATCGCAGCCGTCAATTGCCGAATCGCATCTATATCCTTTTGGCTTGCAACGCTGACGGGAGAATGAATATAACGGCAAGGAACGGAAATAGCAAGTACATGGCATCCTGCCCCAATCTTTTGAATTCTGCCTGCCTCATTACCGCCTGCCACTGCGCGTTTAAGTTGATACGGAATCCCCAGACGCTTGGCGGTATCACACGCCAGTTTTAAAAACTTACGGTCATAGATGGCACCGTTATCCATAAAGGAAAGCACCGCTCCTTTTCCTACGGCGCAGACTTCATCTGCTTCATCGGTTTCCCCGATGTCCGAAGCGGTAGTTCCCTCCAAAACGATAGCGTATTTGGGTTTCACGGCACTTGTTGCCGCCATCGCACCAAAGCAACCTACTTCTTCACGGGTGGTAAATACTGCCGTAAAGTTTTCCTCCGGTAACTGTTCCAGCAAATCCATCAACACCATACATCCCACACGGTCATCCAGTGCTTTTGCCTTAATCAAATCACCCATTTGTTCGGTCGGAGAAACAAAATAAGCAATATCTCCCACCGCGACATTCTCTAACGCCTGGGCATCATCTTTGGCGCCAATGTCAATAAACAGGTCGCGCATTTCAGTAACTTTGTCACGCTGTGCCTTAGTCTGCAGATGAATGGCAAGTGAGCCGATGACTCCGTTTATTTTTTTCTCTCCGACTTGCACCGCTTTGCCGGGTAAAATGCGCTCATCCAATCCGCCGATGGATTGAAATTTAAGATAACCTTCTTTGGTAATATGGGTAATCATCAATGCCACTTCATCCATATGCGCGGTAATCATCAGTTTAATATCGTTTGGGAAAAAGCCGCCCGAATGTGCATAGAGATTGCCGATTTTATCGGTGGTATATTCAAAACGACCATTGAGTTTTTGCTCAATCAGAGCGCGCACCGCTCCCTCGTCGCCCGAAGCACCGTTTGCCAGTGTCAATCGTTTTAAAAACTCTCTCATCGGTTTGCCTCCTTCCCAAGATATGCCAGCAGCAGTGAGCGCACGCTGACCATATCCTCCATAGAGATAACCTCCTGGGGTGTGTGCATATAGCGTTGCGGAATGGACAACAGTGCCGTAGGAATACCGCCACAAAGCGATACGATGCCATCAGAATTGGTATAAGTGGCACCGCCCATAGCCTCTCTTTGATAAGGAATTTTATACTCCTTTGCAAGCGCAATCATTTTTTCACAAAGTTTTCTGTCCAGTACAGGAGAAAGTCCAATCATAACACCCTTGCCCAGTTTGCCGCAATCTTCACTGCGCGCGGCAGGCATATCAGCGTGCGAAACATCCAATACAATGGCTTCATCGGGACAAATTTCTTTTGCCGCCGCCACCGCACCGTATCCGCCAAATTCTTCTCCACTGCTGAGTACAATATAAATATCTGCTCCAAGTTGTCTGCCGTGCAGATGCTCCAACAAAGAAATCAGTATGGCACACCCTGCCCTGTCATCCAGCGACCTGCCCGAAAGGCAGTTTCCCAGCAGTTCTACCGCATTACAGTCCAGCGCAATCTTATCCCCAACGCGTACTTTTTCTTTAACAACATCATAAGGTAAACCGACATCAATGGTCATATCCTCGATTTTGACAGGTTTTTCACACTCTTTAGCCGTCAACAAATGCGGCGGTTTGGCACCGATAACGCCTTTCAGTTGCTCTTTGCCCATTACACAAACTTCTGCGCAGGGCAAAATCTTATAATCCACACCTGCATGGTCAAAAAAGTGAATAAAACCGCGTTCATCTATGCTTTTGACCATCAGACCGATTTGGTCTAAATGGGCATCAATCATTATTTTTTTGGCGCCTTGAATGCCACATTTTTTATATGCCACAATACTGCCGCCGGAAAGCTGATAAACGCCGTCAGAAACCTGGCGCAACTGTTCCATCAAAGAACGCGCGTTTCTTTCATCTCCTGAAACTGCATTGATATCACACAGATTCAGCAGTATCTCCTTCATTCTCAGCATTTTTCACTCAATTCCTTTACACAATTAATAAAATATTCCCCACGCACTTCAAAATTCTTGAAAGCATCAAAACTGGCACAGGCAGGTGAAAGTATAATCACATCTCCGCTTTGCGCCGCCTCATATGCGAGTTTGACCGCTTCGGCATAATTTTCAGTCATTATCACAGGCAGAGCATCGGCATCATAAGCAGGATGCCCCTCTACTGCCGCACGGATTTTTTCGGCAGTATCACCTGCAAGATACAGTGCTTTGGCATATTGAGGCAGATACTCCCCCAAATCATCAAAGGGAATATTTTTATCATATCCACCCGCCAGCAAAATAACCTTTTGGTCAAAGGCGCGAATAGAAGCAAGGGTACGGGTCGGAGAAGAAGCAATAGAGTCATTATAAAACCGCACTCCGCTGACTTCTCTGACAAATTCAATGCGGTGTTTGACCCCGCCGAACTCACGCGCAACGGCAAGAATGTCCTCATCCTTTACCAAATCGCGCACCGCCGCAATCGCCGCCATATAATTTTCGACATTATGTTCACCCGGCAAACGAATATCCTTTCGTTTCATCAGTTCATACGGTATCCCGAAAGCATCAGTCACCTTTGAGTCAAGATAATAAATACCGCCCTCCAACTCTTTGGCGGCACTGAAGAAGCGCACCTTTGCCTTTGCCGAGTCTGCAAAAGAATGAGTGATTTCATTATCAAAGTTTAGCACCAACACATTATTCTCGTTTTGATAGCGCATAATATTGCGCTTTGCATCGACATACTCATCCATTCCCTTATGCATATCCAGATGGTTGGGAGAAAGATTGGTAATAACAGCAATATCCGGTGAAAGAGTCATAGTGTGCAACTGAAAACTGGACAGTTCCACCACCGCAATATCTTTTGGTGTAATGCTTTCAATTTCCGGTAAAAGCGGTTTGCCTATATTGCCGCCGAGATGCACCTTATATCCTGCTTTTTCAAGCATCTTTGCAATCAGGGTAGTCGTCGTTGTCTTACCATCCGAACCTGTGACAGCAATAATCTTGCATGGGCAAAGTTCAAAAAAAACTTCCATTTCACTGGTCAGATGACTTCCCTTTTCTACTGCTTTTTGCAGTGCAGGATGGTCAAAACGCATACCGGGCGTTTTAAATATCAACTCCCCCGACAAATCGGAAAGATACTCCTCCCCTAACACAAGACTCACGCCCAGGTTCAAAAGTTCTTCCCTTTCGTCCAAATCTTCCCTGCGGTCACAAGCAGTCACAACCGCACCCTTGCTGGCAAGCAATTTAATTAAAGGAAGATGGGAGACGCCGATACCTACCACCGTAACTTTTTTCCCTTTTAAATTTTCAAAAAATAATTTTATCTTTTGTTGGTACATATTACCACTCCTTATCACCCTATATTATATAAAAACAAAAATAATTTATCAATATATTTTAATTTACTTTTTTAAAATCATATGATATACTATCAAAGTGAGTAAACCAGGCGATCGCGCGTGAAAACGTGAGGAAAGTCCGAGCACCGCAGGACAGGATAGTGGGTAACACCCACCGAGGGCGACCTTAGGGATAGTGCAACAGAGATATACCGCCTGCTTTGGCAGGTAAGGGT
>JAZRAZ010000143.1:0-7038 GCA_045634825.1 Eubacteriales bacterium
TGAAGTGGTGTATTCTGCAGCAAAAGCGGGTATCATTGGCTTTACCAAAGCGCTTGCAAAAGAAACGGCAGGCGGTGGAGTGAGAGTGAACTGTGTGGCACCGGGATGTGTCAGCAGTCGGATGACCGCCCATTTTTCCGAGCAGGAAGTGGCGGATATCTGTAAGCAGATTCCTTTGGGGAGATTTGCTTCTGCGCTGGAGATTGCAGAGAGTATTCTTTTTATTGCCGAACAAAGTTATACTACAGGGCAGGTATTCTCTCCCAACGGTGGTATGGTTATATAAAATACATTAAAAAGCGTGTAAAGTAGCAAAACTTTGCACGCTTTTCTATTGAAATAAAAAAACATATATGTTATAATAACTTTATATGCTTATATAAAGTAACTTTAGGAGGCAGATTATATGTCTTATTTTCAGGCGATTTTGCTGGGGCTGGTACAAGGCGTAGCAGAATTTTTGCCGATTTCAAGTTCGGGTCATCTTGCAATTTTGCATAACCTGATGCCGCAGACAGAGGCGGTTATGGAGAATGTCACCTTTGATGTACTGTTGCATCTGGGAACTCTGGTGGCGGTGTTTATTGTTTTTCATAAAACGATTTATCTTATGGTGACAGAGTTTTTTAAGATGATTTCGGGCATTGTCGGCGGAACATTTATGTTTCGCAAAGCTAATAAATATCAAATTATGGGTCTGTATGTCATTGTAACTACCGCAATTTTAATTCCGTTTGCTTTGGTACAGAATACCGTTGCAAAGGTAGGCGAGCAGTTGTGGACGGTGGGGATATGCCTGCTGTTTACGGCGTTTTTGCTTTTTGTTGCCGACCATTCGGTTGTGGGCACCAAACAAATGAAAGATATGAGTTTGATGCAGGCTATCAAATTGGGACTGTTTCAGGGCGTGGCAACACTGCCCGGTATTTCCCGAAGCGGCTCGACGATTGCGGCAGGTATCAATATGGGATTTGACCGTAATACGATGGTAGAGTTCAGTTTTATGATGAGTATTCCTGCGGTGCTCGGCGCGGTTGTGCTGGATGCAGGTGATATGCTCGCAGGATTTCAAAGCGCAGATATGGGGCCCTACCTTGTCGGCACATTGGTGGCGGCAGCAGCAGGGGTTGCTTCTATCAAGTTGCTTTCATTGGTTGCAAAACGAAACAAGTTCGGTTGGTTTATGTGGTACTGTCTCGGTATGGGCATACTGGCAATCGTACTGGATGTTGTAAGATAAGGAGAAGTAGTGTGGCAAAGAAAAAGAAGAGAAGTAATAAGGCAGAGCGTGAGCAACTTGCCCTTAAAAAACAAAGACAACAAAATAATCTGATTGCCATTATTTTGATAGTGGTGGCATTGTTTGTTGCGCTCAGCGTCTATTTTGTAATACCGCAACTAAGATGGCTTGCCCTGGTCGGCAAAGGTCTGCTCGGTATCGGTATATATCTTTTGCCGGTGGCACTCATTTATATTGCTATCAATGTGATTTTACCCGAGAAAAAAGTGCCCACCACCCGTAAAGTCGGCTCGGCTATTGCACTTTTGTTGACGGTTGGAATGATTGTTTACCTTTTCAGCGCGGCAGAATATACCGAAAGTTTTGATTTTGTTAAAATGTGGCAGAGCGGTATTTCCTTGCAAAGCGGTGGCGTTTTGCCCGGTGTTATCGCAATTCCTTTGACGATGATTATCAGCCGTTGGGGTCTTGGAATTATTCTGGCGGCAGTACTGCTTTTTACAGGGCTCAGTGTTACCGATCGTACCTTATATGATTTGTGGTGCGCTATGACAGGTTGGGTCAAATGGGAACCCAAAGCGGTCGAGAGGGATATTGAACCTGTCGACCAACCTACGCCGCCTCCCGCCGTTTATCCTGTTTCCGACCCTGTTGATGTGCCGATTGAAACTTACGAGGTGGCAAGTGACGGTCTGGATGAAGATGGTCAACCTTTAGAGGAACAGCCTGTCGTTGTGACCGCACCGCCTGTTGCCCCTGCAAGTACAAACGGACTGGCGGTATTTACCTTTGATGATGTAGATAAAGCAAACAATATTGCGCCCGAAGATATTGCTTCGGTTGAGATTCACTCCCCCAAGGGTGAGGAAGTCAGCGGCGAGAGTGACGAATTTGAAATTACCGAGTCGCAAAATGCAACGCAGGTACCGATGTATGTTTTCCCGCCTCTTTCGTTGTTGCAAAAGCCGAAATTTTCCGGCGGAACCGGCAAGGATGAGGTGGAATATAATTCCAAGAAACTCCTTGAAACGCTTAAGGATTTCGGGGTGGAGGCGAAGATGCTGGGTGTCAGTGTCGGCCCCAATGTAACGCGTTATGAACTGCAGCCACAGGCAGGCACAAAGGTTAGTAAAATTACAGGGCTTGCGGATGATATTGCACTTTCTCTTGCGGCAACGCAAGTTCGTATCGAAGCACCCATTCCGGGCAAAGCGGCAGTGGGTATTGAAATTCCCAATCAGACGGCTGCCACTGTTTATATCCGCGATTTAATCGACAGTGAGGACTTTGTACAGGCAAAAAGTCCTCTTACCGTGGCACTCGGTAAAGATATTTCAGGCAAGAACATCTATGCAGACCTTTCCAAAATGCCCCACTTGTTGATTGCAGGCTCTACCGGTAGCGGTAAAAGTGTTTGCATTAATACGATTTTAATGAGTCTGTTGTATAAAGCCTCTCCCGAGGATGTTAAACTGATTCTGATTGACCCCAAGGTAGTAGAACTCAGTATTTACAATAAAATTCCGCACCTGTTTATTCCTGTGGTGACCGATCCGAAAAAGGCAGCAGGCGCACTGCACTGGGCTTGCAGTGAGATGGACAGAAGATATAATCTCTTTACTGAATTTTCCGTTCGCGATATGTCTTCATATAATGAGGTGGCGGCACAAAGAGGGGATGAAAACCATCCGCCCCTGCCGCGCATCGTCGTTGTGATTGACGAACTTGCCGACTTGATGATGGTTGCCTCCAAAGAAGTTGAGGAACATATTTGCCGTCTTTGTCAGAAGGCAAGAGCCGCAGGTATCTTTTTGATTCTTGCAACCCAACGTCCCAGTGCCGATGTCGTAACGGGATTGATTAAGGCAAATGTGCCTTCGCGTATTGCATTTGCAGTTTCCTCGGGTGTCGATAGTCGTGTTATTATGGATACAATCGGTGCGGAAAAACTGCTGGGACGCGGTGATATGTTGTACCGTCCTATCGGCGCCAATAAAGCGCGTCGTATTCAAGGATGTTTTGTCAGTGATGAGGAAGTGGAAGCGGTAGTTGATTTTGTCCGTAACAATGTGGGCGAAGCAGACTACGATGACACTGCCATTCAAAAAATCGAAGAAATGAGCAGTCGCGACAGCGGAAAGGGCAGTTCTGTTGCCTCTGAGGAAGACGCGGAGGACGAAATGCTGATGCCCGCCATCGAATGTGTCGTGGAAGCAGGGATGGCATCTACTTCATTCTTGCAGAGAAAACTCAAACTCGGCTATTCCAGAGCCGCGCGTTTGGTGGATATGATGGAGGAGATGGGGATTGTCGGTCCCTTTGAGGGCAGTAAACCCCGCAGTGTTAAAATGACTCCGTCCGAATTGCAGGAAATGAAACTGCAACGTGGCGCAAAAGAATAACAAAAGCACGGATTTAGGGTTGTATCCTAAATCCGTGCCTTTTGTTTATAGAATATGTAGGAATTTTTTTCGAGAAAAAATCATAAAAATTTAAAAAAGTATTGACAAACGCAAATTGCTATGCTATCATAGTATCACTTTATCAAACTAAAGCGCTAAAGATGCGACAGAAAGGAAATGATTATTATGAAAAAGATGATGAAGGTTGTAGCGCTGCTTTGTATGGCAGTACTGATGGTAACGATGTTTACAGCATGCAATACCGAGAGTTCCGATATAGCATATGTCAAGAAAAACAACAAATTGGTTGTCGGTATCACTGATTTTGCTCCGATGGACTACAAAGATGCAGACGGTAACTGGATTGGCTTTGATGCTGACCTTGCAAAAGCATTTGCTGAAAGTCTTGGCGTGGAAGCAGAGTTTGTAGAGATTACCTGGAGTCAAAAGGCAAACGAACTGAAGACCAAGAACATTGATGTAGTGTGGAACGGTATGACCCTGACCGATGATGTAAAAGCATTGATGGATTGCTCCAATGCTTATTGCAAAAATGCTCAGGTCGTTGTTATGAAAAAGGATGCCGTCGCAAAATATGCAGATGCTGCAAGTATGAAAGATTTGCGCTTTGCAGTGGAGCAAGGTTCCGCAGGTGCAGAAATGGCAGAGGAAAATGGCTTTACGGTAACTGCTGTAGATAAGCAGTCTAAGGCACTGATGGAAGTTTCCTCCGGTACTTGTGATGCTGCCATTATCGACTTGCTGATGGCAGGTGCGATGATTGGTGAGGGCACCTCTTATGCTGACCTTGCATTTTCCATTGAACTGAATAGTGAAGAATACGGCGTTGGCTTCCGTCAAGGCAGTGACCTGGTAGCAGAACTCAATAAATTCTTTGTTGAAAAGTATGCTGACGGCACCATCACCAAACTGGGTGAGCAGTACAAGATTGCCAACAATATTATTGAACAAAAATAATTCTCCAAAGTGAGCAGAGGGGCAGAATTGCCCCTCTGCTTTGCCGCGTAGTAAAGAGGAAACCATATGCAAGATATTTTGAATTTTTTTGAACCGTTTATAGAATTTTGTAAAACCGTAGCAGAGCAATTTCCTACGGTTTTTGGTGCGTTAAACGAAGGGTTTGTGCAAACACTCAAACTTTTCTTTGTCACTCTGCTGGGTGCACTTCCCTTGGGACTGCTTATTTCTTTTTGTTCTATGAGCCGCGTGGGCATTTTGCGGAAAGCCACCCGCACGCTGATATGGATTGTGCGCGGCAGTCCCTTGATGCTGCAACTGTTGATTATCTTTTTCGGTCCGGGACTGTTGTTCGGTGTACCCATCTGGGGTGGTGGAGAAAGCGGCAGATTTACCGCCGCCGCCGTTGCTTTTATTATCAATTATGCCTGCTATTTTTCTGAAATTTACCGTAGCGGTATTCAGTCCATCCCGCAAGGACAGTATGAGGCAGGGCAGGTATTGGGAATGACCAAAGGGCAAATCTTTTTTAAAGTTACTTTGCTGCAAATGGTTAAGCGGATATTGCCCCCGATGAGCAACGAAATCATTACCTTGGTCAAGGATACTTCTCTTGCCCGTATTATTGCCCTGCAAGAACTTATCTGGATGGGTGAGGCATTTACCACCACCTCTCACGGTATTTCGGGACAGGTGTGGCCGTTGTTCTTTACGGGAATTTATTATTTGCTCTTTAACGGAATTCTGACGATTTTGCTTGGCAAACTCGAACAGAAACTTGATTATTTTAAAATCTGATAGGAGGGGAGAAAATGGCTTTTCTTGAGGTAAAAAATATTGAAAAACATTTCGGTACCACCAAAGTGCTGGAGGATATCTCCTTTTCTATGGACAAGGGGCAGGTCGTTGCCATCATCGGCTCCTCAGGCAGTGGGAAGACAACTCTGCTTCGTTGCCTGAACTTTTTAGAGCGCGCCGATAACGGACAGATTATACTCGGTGACGAGGTGCTTTTTGATGCGGAGGATTATCACACGGTCAGTGACGAACAACTTCGCCAAAAGCGTCTGCATTTTGGGATGGTATTTCAGTCTTTTAACCTTTTTCCGCAGTATACTGCTTTGCAAAATGTAATGTTGGCACCCTCTTTGCAAAAGGAGCGCACGGCAGACGAAATTGATGCGCAGGCACGCTCTCTTTTGAAAAAAGTGGGACTGGAAAACAAAATGGACTTTTATCCCTGCCAACTTTCCGGCGGACAGCAACAAAGAGTTGCCATCGCCCGTGCCCTTGCGATGCATCCGGACATTTTGTGCTTTGACGAACCTACCAGTGCCCTTGACCCTGAACTCACAGGAGAGGTGCTGAAAGTCATCAAGGGTCTTAAGGGTGGAGATAGCACGATGATTGTCGTAACACACGAAATGGAATTTGCCAAAAATGTGGCAGACAAAATCATTTTTATGGCGGACGGTGTGATCGAGGAGGAAGGCTCTCCCGAGGAAATTTTTTCATCACCCAAAAGCGAAAAGATGCGCGCCTTTCTCGCTAAAAGTCTGGAAACAATATAAAAAAATTATATTTTTTCGATAGAACAGAATGAATTTTATATTTACATAACACCCCACAAATCTTTTGATTTGTGGGGTGTAGTTTGTGCAAACTGCATAAAAATGAAAATATTTTTTATGCAGTTTACACCGTTGCTTTTAAAGGTAAATTGTAGTAAAATTGTACTATAAATTGGGGTTGTATCTCTATTTATAATTTTTTTTCAAAAGACAATCTCGAGAAAGGGAGAATTTTGCAATGAAAAACGCAAAAAGAATTGTAAGCATAGTTCTCTGCGTGATGATGACTCTTAGTATGCTGACGGCAATAGTTTTACCTGTTTCCGCGGCTACACCTGCATCCGCGGCAGAACGTTATGCAAAAATCACAACGAAGACAGGCACCAACGAGCCGACCGACAATGTGTTTTTCTTTGATGCAGCTTGGGCAACTGCCCCTGCCGCTGATGGAGAAACCTTTGAATACGAATATGCCGGCAACGGTGAGACCTATACACTCACCTGGGGCAAAAATGCCTTTGCTTCTATGGCTGATTTTAACACAGTCATCAAAGCATATTCTGACACTTGGGCAGCTGACTCCGACAATGTAACAGGCGAAGTTGTTGCTGTATTTGCTCCCGGTAAATACGGTGCTAACGGTGCTACTACCCTGTCCTCCCTGGCAGGCGATGCAGTACCTACCGCTGCACAACTGCTCAATGTCTATATGTTGGGTGCCAAAGCAGGCAAAAGCCCTGTAAATGATGCCCGCGACAACAAGACAGATGCCAAAGCAGTGAATAATGACAGAACTGTTGTCGAAACCGAGGAAAGTGTTTTGACCGACCTGTTTACCTTCCCTGCC
>JAZRAZ010000144.1:0-4216 GCA_045634825.1 Eubacteriales bacterium
GTTTTTCCTTGCTCGAGATGTTCCCGCAGTGCTGAATACATTTGCCGCATCATCGGAGCAACAAAATCGGAATACTCATCATCGTCTTTCAAATAAATCAGTTCGTAATTTGATTTTTTGGCTGCAGAAAGCGCTTCAAAATAGTCTGCATCCATTTCTATATAGGGTTTTCCATAACTGTTTTCAATAATATTTACCGTCAAATTATTGATAATCTCCGCATTAGTGGTACCTATGGGGCCCTGCGGAAAATTTGACACCGATTCGATGCGTCTGGCACGCAAAGCATCCTGGCGGTCTTTGCCGAGATAGGCAATAATATCACAAATGCGAACAACACAACCCTCTAAAGTAGATGGCACCATTTTCTTATTATATTCGATATCACGATAACAGTTTTCAACAGCCTTATCAAACCGGTCAAAATCGGTCATAGGTTGAGGTGTATAACGACAAAGTTCCATTTCACCGTTATGACTCAAAATACCGTTTAGGGTTTGAAGCGTTAAATTATACGGTACCAGTTGGTCCAAAACGCGAACGCTGTGTACATTGTGCTGAAAATATCGACCTGTTTGTTCGTGATATATTTCGCACAAAATACGCTCGCCGGCATGTCCAAACGGTGTATGACCGATATCGTGTCCCAAAGCGATGGCTTCAATCAAATCCAAATTAAGACCCAATATTTTTCCAATATTTCTCGCAATACGAGAAACCAGTTGCACGTGCTGAGCCCGTCGGGTAATATCATCATTTTTATAAAACGAAAGAACCTGTGTCTTATCTGCATAGCGATTATAAAAATTGCTGTGCAATATTTTTTCACAATCCCGTACAAATGCAGGGCGCCAGAGATTTGCAGCGTCCTTGGTCATATCACGACGTATTGCTCTGTTTTCATCACAAAAGACTCTAGGAGTCGTGTTGTGTTCTCGGTCATATTGAATCTGCCGAGTAAGGTCTTTGCTGAGTTTATCAAGTTTTAAAGATTTCTTAGCGTGCATGACTTAGATGTCCCGTTTTTGACATAGATATTCCACTGTCTTTACAAACAATAATATGGTCCAATACATGAATCCCGCAAACGCTCAAGGTTTGCATAACATCGAGTGTGGTGGCAATATCCTCCACAGAAGGATTGGGGTTAGAAGGATGATTGTGCGCCAGTACAATACCGTGCGCCTTATGACTGACCGCAAGGTCAATCAGTTTTCTGCTTTCAATCCGAATGGCATCAATAGAGCCTTCACTAATCTTTTTGCAGGTGATGGCTTCCATATTATTGTTTAACAACGCCACATAAAGACATTCACCTTTAGCACCCACAAATTTTGGAATAAAGTATGAAATACGCGACTCCGCCGTTGCCATAGAATAATTTTTGGCAGCAAAAGGCTCGTCCAAATAACGTTTGGAAAGTTGTGGAATCAGATTGAGTAACGAAGCGGCATAAGAACCGATACCATCCACCTGTTGCAATTGTTCCGGTGTGGCGTTTAGTACTGCATTAAGGGACCCGAAATGATTCATCAAGTCGTGTGCAATAGGGTTGACATCTTTTCTTGCTATCGCATAAGTCAAAAGTAGTTCCAAGACTTCGTGATCTTCAAAGCCATCCAGTCCAACTCTGGAAAATTTTGCCCTTAGTCTTTGACGATGTTTATCGTGTGTATTTTCAGATTTCAAAGCAGTTCCCTCCGTAAATATCAGTTATTTAAATTATACTAACATTCCCTATAATTGTCAATTTTCTTGCAAATTTTGATTGACGAAAACAACCAATATTGTTTATACTATATTAAAGAAACGGAAAGAGAGAATCTGATGCGGGAATTTAAGATAGAAAAAAACGATGCGGGGCAAAGACTGGATAAATTTGTAAGCAAAGTAACTACCAACTTATCCGGCCCACTTCTATATAAATATCTTCGAAAAAAAGCCATCAAAGTCAATGGAAAAAAGCAAGAGATTTCCTATAGGTTGAGAGAAAATGATGTCGTAAGGCTTTACATCAATGACGAATTTTTCATCACTGAGCAACCTGAGTTTCTTAAAATTTTAGGCCGTTGGCAACTGGATATCCTTTACGAAGATGATAACATTTTACTACTGGACAAAAAACCGGGTTTGATTGTTCATGAAGACGATAAGGAAAGAACTCATACTCTCATCAATTATATTCTCGCATACCTTTATGAAAAAGGACAATACAATCCTGATAAAGAAAACTCATTTACCCCTGCCCTTTGTAACCGTATTGACAAAAATACCGGTGGTATCGTGATTGCCGCCAAAAACGCTCGTGCCGGCAGAGAACTTTATAGAATTATCAAACACCACCAAATTGAAAAATATTATCTGACCTTAGTGCACGGCAGAATGCCTGAAAAAAGCGCAGTTTTGTGCGCTTTTCATAAAAAAGATGCAAAGCAAAATCAAGTCTATATTTCCTCTCAGGCAAAAGAGGGGTACAAACCCATTAAAACAGGCTACAAAGTAATTCGAAATAATGAAAAACTTTCCCTTTTGGAAGTAAGACTTTATACCGGCAGAACACATCAAATTCGCGCCCATTTGGCACATATCGGGCACAGCCTTGTCGGTGATAATAAATATGGCACACTCTCCAAAAACGCCGAATTTCCATTTAAGCATCAAGCACTTTATGCCTACAAACTAAAGTTCAATATCACAGATACCGACAGTCCTCTTTATTATCTGAACGGCAAAGTTTTTTCTGTCCCGAATGTTTATTTTGAACAATATATTTAAAGGAACAAGCCTATGAAACTGTTTAAAAACAAAGAAGAATTTCATAAAGCGCTGATTGTTTTTGTACTTATTGCTTCATCTGCGTTGTTTATTTTCGGAATATACAAACTGGGTGATATTTGGCAAGCGGTAAAGAAAATTTTAGGATTTTTCACGCCATTTTACATCGGATTTGCTATCGCTTATTTGCTCGCCCCCGCACTACGATTTATTGAAACCAAATTACTGAACAAAACCAAAAAACGCGCCCATCGGCGTGCTTTAGCGATTACAATATTATATATCCTTTTTGCTGGTGTACTGTTTTTGTTGCTTTACTTTATTTTGCCGGGATTGTTCAGTAGTATTTCCTCACTGATTTCCATCATTCCCAGCGGTGCTAAGAATTTAGTCCAGGCAATTGAAAGAATTTTTGAACGTTATCCTCAAATCAATGATTTTTATGCAGATTACGGAGATAACCTCACAAACCTGCTTACCCAAAACATTCAATCTTTGGCAAACGGCATCACTTCCTTGTTGCCCTCTGTTCTCAATATGACGGTTTCCATCACTGAAACAGTAGCAAAAATTTTCATCGGCATTGTCATTTCCATTTATATGCTGCTTTCCAAAGAAAAACTAATCGCACAAAGCAAGAAATTTCTTTATGCCATCGCCAATGAGCAAGTTGCTCAAAAAATCATACAGATCGGTCATATCAGCCACAAAAAAATGAGTAGTTACCTCGTAGGTCAAATTTCGATTTCGTTGATTGATGCTGTTATTATTTACATCGTTTCCAACATTTTGAAATTTCCGTATCCGCTTTTGTTAGCCACTATTTCGGCACTGTTTAATATGATTCCGTTCTTCGGAGCCATTATTGGATGCATCCCCTGTTTGCTAATCATTTTGATTCAAAGTCCAATCAAGGCACTGTATTTTTTGATATTTTTCATTATATTGCAACAAATAGAAGGCAATGTTTTCGGACCAAAGATTCAAGCCAAACAACTGAATATCAGTCCCATTTGGGTGATTTTTGCCATCTTATTATTCGGTGGATTATTCGGATTTTGGGGACTGCTTATCGGTGTCCCGTTGTTCTCGGTTTTGTTGATACTGCTCTCTCAACTGATTAACGAAGGACTGCGCCAAAAAGGAATGAGCACCGACACTGAGGACTATCTGCCCTACTCTGAACAATAGTATTATAGCGTGTGCTTGGCACACGCTATTTATTTTGTATTGCCGATATGAAAGCAGAAAATAAATTTTTCGTATCTGCATTATTTAATATTTCGGGATGCCATTGTACACCTAAACAAAATGTATGATGAGGTGCATATATTGCCTCGATCACCCCATCTTCCGCCACAGCCGCAATTTTAAGTCCTTCTGCCACTTTTTTGATAGATTGATGATGATAACTATTTACCATAGTTTTATTACATTTTAA
>JAZRAZ010000145.1:0-7250 GCA_045634825.1 Eubacteriales bacterium
ATGCAGGGCGGTATTGACGATGTGGGACTGGGCGTATTGTTCGGGCTGGAACTCTATAAATATGAGTTTACAGGATTGATTATGCACGCTGAGCATTTAGAGGCGGTCCACGGTGTAGGACCACACACCATCAGCGTTCCAAGACTTAAGCGCGCCGATGACATCAATCCCGATGATTTTGACAACGGCATTGACGATGATACCTTTGCCAAAATCACCGCTTGTATTCGTTTGGCGGTGCCCTATACTGGAATTATTATTTCTACCCGCGAAAGTGAGCAGGTGCGTGCCAGACTTTTAAATCTCGGTGTTTCACAGGTGTCGGGCGGTTCAAGAACATCGGTGGGCGGTTACACCACTAAAGAGCGCGAGCACGATACTGAACAATTTGATGTTTCCGACCAACGCTCGCTGGACGAAGTGGTGCATTGGCTGATAGACAACGGGCATATTCCCTCTTTCTGCACCGCCTGTTATCGCGAAGGCAGAACGGGCGACCGTTTTATGAGTTTGTGCAAGACGGGGCAGATTGTCAACTGTTGCCACCCCAATGCGTTGATGACATTGTGCGAGTATCTGGAAGATTATGCAGACGATGCCACCAAAGCGGCAGGTTATGCGATGATTGACAGGGAACTGGAAAAGGTCACCAACCCCAAGGTTAAGGAAATCGCGCGCAAAAACATTGAGGACATCCGAAATTCAAATCGAAGGGATTTTAGATTTTAATATGAGTTTAAATGATGTGGTTAAGGCACAGCGACTGCATATAGCATTGTTTGGTAAACGAAATGCAGGCAAAAGTTCCCTCATCAATGCTCTTTCGGGACAACCGATCGCGCTGGTGAGCGATATTAAAGGAACTACCACCGATCCGGTGGAAAAAACAATGGAACTCTTACCGTTGGGGCCTGTGGTGCTGATTGATACTCCGGGGTTTGACGATGAGGGTGAACTGGGGGAAAAGCGCGTGGAGCGCGCTTTGCAGGTGCTCGGCAAAACCGATATTGCCCTGCTGGTGACCGATGGTACGACCCTTGCCGATGAGGATAGGGCATTTTTAGAAAAACTATCGCAAAAAAAGGTGCCCACGCTTGTGGTTTTTAACAAGGCAGACACGCTTGATAAAATTCCCGTCGCCAAGGAAAACGAAATATTTGTCAGCACTCTCACAGGTTTTGGCATAGAGGCGCTCAAAGAAAAAATCGGCTTGCTTGCCCCCGAAAAGAAGGAAAAATTTTTGGTGGCAGATTTACTTCAAAAAGGGGATACGGTGATATTGGTGACCCCCATTGATGCATCAGCACCCAAAGGGCGCATCATTTTGCCCCAACAGCAAACGCTTCGGGAACTTTTAGATGCAGGGTGCAGTGCGGTGGTTTGCCAACCTGAACAGTTAAAGGGCACACTTGACAATCTGAAAACACCTCCAAGCCTTGTTATCACCGATTCGCAAGTCTTTGGCAAGGTGGCAAGTATCTTGCCTCCCGAACAGCAACTGACCTCCTTTTCCATTTTATTTGCCAGATACAAAGGGGAACTGGACACCTTAGTGCAAGGCGCAAAAACCCTCGGCACTTTAAAAGACGGAGATAAGGTGCTGATTTCCGAGGGGTGCACCCATCACCGTCAATGCGGTGACATTGGTACCCAAAAACTGCCCCGCTGGATTGGCGATTTTTCGGGCGCTCAGGTGCAGTTTGAATTTACCTCGGGCGGTAATTTCCCCGAAAATGTGGGGGAATATAAACTCATTGTGCACTGCGGGGGTTGTATGCTGACCGAAACGCAAATGAAACACCGCCAACAGATTGCAAAGTCAGCGGGCGTGCCGATGGTCAACTACGGTGTGGCGATTGCCCATATGAAAGGGATTCTCTCCCGCTCGTTACAACCGTTTGAATAAAACGAAAAAGACACTTTCTGCAGAAAGTGTCTTTTTAAATTTTCGTTATTTTTTCTTTTTCAAAAACTTTTTGGCGGCAGAAATCATCGAGGAAACGACATCGGTCCCGCCGCTTTTGATATTGAGCAGGTGTGCCCCGTCGTCATCCAGCACTAAAAAGGTGACAGGTTTTACATTGATTTTACCGCCGGCGCCCGCGGGGTGTTGCTCTTTGCGGTGGGAGGTGTCCATCGTGTCTGCACCGCCGCCCGCAAAGCCGACGCTCAGTTCACTTACGGGGATGACCGTCACACCGTCACGGGTAATCGGCTCACCCATAATGTTGCTGGTATCGGCAAGTTGAAGTGTTTTGTCTGCCGTAAAGGACATCACATTCATTAAATTGCTCATTTTGGGGGATTCTTTCTGACTCATAGGTTACCTCCTATTATTTAAGATTTGCTCTTTTGCAATCTGCCATAAGGCACGAAGCAACAGCAAGACGGTAAACATTATTTTGATATCCAGTTCAAAGGTGGACTCGGTTGCATCAAAATCACAGGCAATTTTTGTGTCCACCGCTTTTTTGGAAACGCGGGAAAGCGACTGAATATAGGAAATCAGCGGATAAAGTACTGCACAGATGGCGCCGTATTGCAGGGCAGTATCTGCCGCATCCGCTCCTGCCGACACCGAAACCACCCGTAATTTTTTGACCCGCGCCCTCGGCAACAGCCAAAAGATGCGCTCCAGCAGGAGTTTGAGGGTGGCTGCCGTGTCTGTCAATTTGGTAAGACCGCCGTCTTTTGCGTTAGTTTCGGATTTTTCCGTGTCCTCTGTCTGTCCTATTCCCACGATTTTTTTAAGTGCCGCGACAATCGGATTGTCGCTCTTTTTTTGTTTCGGTTTACTCTTTAACTCTTTGCCGAGCACCGAAAAGAGTACTTTGGGACCGTTTTCTTTATCGCTACGAATGATAATGCCGACAGGCAGCAAAAGAATAATGGCAACGAGCAAAACCAGCACGGCAAAAACGATGCCGAGTATTTTTAAAAACAACAAACTTCTCCCTCCTTTAAATGCGCGCGGCAATCACCAGCAACCTCTTTTGCTGGCGTGCGCCCGAACAGGTAGAAAGGGTGAGCAGTTGCGCCTTTGCTTCGGGCAGTTGCCCATCGAACATGGAACGGTTGGAAAGCCCCTCTACCTGCTTTTGATACTGCTCATCGGTGGCAAAAGTCAGGGCTTTGTACCAATTATCACTGCCGTCGGTTTCCACTACCGCAAAAATGCGATAGCGGCGTTCCTCTTCGGCAAGCGAAAGGATAATTTCATCATTTTCTTTGGCAAAGTCGCGGTTTTCATACTTGGTCAGGTCGGAAAACATCGTGCCGTTGAGCATATTATGCCCGTAAATGAGCAGATGCGGAGAGTCAAGGTGAACTCTGCCGTCTAAAAACGGCACCCCGCTTCGTGCATAGTTTCCGTCCAAATCCATTCGCAGATATTTTTCGGTATGACCGGGCGTGTGTACGACAGGATAGTCAATGACCGTTCCCTCTATTTTAATCCAGCCCGTAATATCGGGATAGCGCTCCTTGAGTTGTTTAATTTTACTTGGGGGCGGAGTGGGGACCGCATTGTCGGAAGTTTCTTCATATATTTCCTCCACAATGGTGTCAAACACCGCCTGTTCTTTTTGCCCGATGCGGATTTCGCGGTACAGCATTACCCCTGCCGTACCCATCACCGCCAGCAACAAAACAAGAAAAATATAATAAATGGCTCGTTTCATTTTATACCTCAAGTGCGGCAAAGATATGTTCCCACACATGTGGGTCTTGTTCGGTCATTTTGTGCCAATCCTGTGCTGCCACAAAAGCCGCTTTTTGTTCAGGGGTCAAAAGTTTCTTTTTCAGTTTGGGATAGGTGGCAAAAAATTCGTCTTTATAGCGTACCGCTTGCTCGGTATAGTTGGGATTGTGCCCTTTATGACGGACTTTGAGGAAGGTGAAATTAGGACGATGCTCCAGCGCGGTTTTCAGTAAATCAAAGCCTTCCACCGATACCACCTCGTCATCCTCCGAGTGAATGAGCAGTACTTTGGCGCGTGTCTTTTTAAGAGACTCCAGTGCGTTCATCGAGGCAAATTGCGGGTCTTGCCGTTTTGCCTGTTGGTAAAAACGCTCACCCGCTTTTTTCATCAGTCCGCCGAATTTTTGTTCAATGATATTTTGTACCGAAACAAAACCGCTGATAGATACAATGCGGCGTACCTCTGGATGTTTTGCCCCGATGTTCATTGCGGCAAAACCGCCCCAGGAATGTCCCACCACCGAAATGTCATAGGGCACACCGCCGCCGAGTTTTGAAAGGCTTTTGAGGCAATCATCCAAATCCCTGAGTGACTGGGCAAAACCGCCCGTGGTTTTGCCTTCCGAGCGCATACAACCCGTATGGTCATAGGCAAGCACCATCAGTCCTTTGGAGCAAAGCAGTTCAATCTCTTTCATATAGGCGCGGTGGCCGCCGCCCATTCCGTGGTCAAACACCACCAGTCGAGAGGGCAGAGGATTGGGATAACTGTAAAAATACCCGTGCAGGATATGCCCTCTTGATGAGGGGAAGGCGTAGGGGACCGCTTCCAGTCCCTTAAAATCCTTATAAGAAAAATAGTGAATCGTGCCGTCGTCATCGTTTCTTGCGTAGACGGCATCGTGATAAAATTTTTGAATCAGTCGGTAAAGCATAAAATCACCTCTGTTTTATAGTATACCTTAAAAGACCGTAAAGCGCAATCACTCTATTACAGAAAGTATATATTCTTCCGTTTCTTTGCAAGTTATGCGTGGCAAAAGCGCAAAATAATCTGCCTCGGAGAGTGCTTTGATGCCCTCTCCCGTCATCTTGACAAAGGCTTCTTTGGCGGTCCATACTTTTAAAAATCTTTGTAACTGCTTTTCTTTTTCTGCAAAAATAAAGTCCATTTCTTTGGGGGTGCAAACGCGCCCTGCAACCGAAAGGTCGCGTTTTTTGACACTCTCCAAATCAATGCCGACAGGTATTTCACTGACAGCGCAGGCAACCCACGCTCCGCTGTGGCTTATACTGAAATAAAGCGGTAGATTTTGGGCAAAGGGTTTGCCGTTTTTGTCGCGGGCAAGGGATATTTTTTCAAACGGCAGTCCGCAATGCTGGGCAAGCATTGTTTTGCACAACCATTCTCCGCTGACAGTTGCCCGTTTTACATCGGGATGAGAAATGCTTTCTATATGCGCGCGGCGCAACGGCTCCATATGTTGCAGTGTTGTTTCCAGTTGGCTCGGCGTAACACTGTCCTGACGGATGCAACGGTAAAGCATCTGCCCTCCTCCTCTGCTTAATTATATCTTATCATCATTTTACACCATAAAAGGTGCTTTGGCAAGACACTCCTTGGCATAAAAGTTGACAACGAATTATAAAAATAATATAATAGTGGATAATGAAATCGACATTTTTCGACAAAAGGGGGCAAGTAAATAATGAAAAAACGCCATATTTTCTTTTATCGCTTGTTGCGCCCCGCGGTAGCATTATTTTTAAGGCTGAAGTTTGAGTATCGCTTTGAAAAAGTGAGGAATTTACCCAAACAATATATAGTTCTTGCCAATCATACAACCGACTGGGACCCGCTGTTTGTGGCGGTAGCATTCAAGCGGCAGATGTATTTTGTCGGCAGTGAGCATATTGCCCGATGGAAACACGCTTATAAGCTGATAAAATTTGCCTTTGCCCCGATTATGCGCTATAAAGGCGCTTCGGCAATGGCAGCGGTGATGAGCATATTGCGACACATTAAAAAAGGCGCCAATGTCTGCTTTTTTCCGGAAGGCGTGCGCTCGTGGGACGGCAGACCCTGTCCCATATTGCCCTCGACGGCAAAACTTATCAAAAAAGCGGGCGTGGGACTGGTGACCTATCGCATCAGCGGAGGCTATTTTGTAAGCCCGATGTGGAGCGCTTCGCTGCGTAAGGGAAAAATCAGCGGTGTGGTGCAGAGCATCTATACCGCCGAACAACTGGAAAAAATGAGCGAAGCGGAAATTTACGATATTATCCTTTCGGATTTGGGGGAGGATGCCTACACCCGTCAGGCATCGGAAAGAAATGTCTATCGAAGCAAAAAATCGGCAGAGAATGTAGAACATTTTCTTTTTGTCTGTCCTCACTGTAAAGAAAACGGCGCGCTCGTTTCAAAAGAAAATACCCTTTCTTGCACTGCTTGCGGAAAACAGTGGGAATTTGATGGGTACGGCTATTTAACTTGTGAACACCAAACTTTAAGTATGGCGGAATGTGCTGACATTCAGCGTGAAAAAATCGCAAGTGATGTGCAAAACGGCGTGGAATATATAGGCCCCGATGCTACACTTTATACCGTTGCGGAGCATACCGAGCAGGTCCTTGACCGTGGCAAACTCGTTATTAGTGAAAATGAAATTCGTTGCGGAGAAACCGTAATCAAACTTTCCGACATCAGCGACTTTGCGATGCACGGCAAGTTTGCTCTGGTTTTTTCGGCAGGAAAAACATATTATGAAATCGTACCCGAAACAAAAGAGAATATGATTCGGTTTTTCTGGTATTTTGCAGAATTTTCTAAAGTAAAGGTGGGTTAAGAATGGACTTTTCGGCAAACAATACGGCTCTTTGGAGCCCAATGATTCAGATGGGCATTATTGCAGGGCTGATACTTCTTGCCAACATTTTGCGTGGTAAAGTGCGCTTTATCCGCAACTCCCTGATGCCGACAGCGGTGCTGGCAGGTTTTATATTGCTTATATTGCGTTCGGTCGGCATCATCCATATCAGCACTTCGTTTTTGGAGCAGTTGACCTATCACGCGCTGGCGCTCGGCTTTATTGCGCTGACCTTGCGCGTGCCCGATGCGCCCGCTCAAAACGGAGCGGCAATCGGGGCTAAAAGCGGGGCTTTGATTGTTTCTACCTATCTGGTGCAGGCAATTACGGGGCTTGGTATTTCTTTGATACTTGCCTATACCGTTTGCCCCACACTTTTTAAAGCAAGCGGTATTTTGTTGCCGATGGCATACGGACAAGGACCGGGGCAGGCAAACAATGTTGGGACTACCTATGAGGCACTGGGCTTTGTCGGCGGCCGCAGTTTCGGGTTGTCGTTGGCGGGAGCGGGGTATTTGTGTGCCTGTGTGGTGGGCGTGATTTATCTGAACATTTTGCACCGTCGCAAAAAGATTTTACGCGTTTGTGATAAGGAGCAGGTCAGCGGTTCGGTTACGGTAGACACCTTTCAGCACAGTGATGAAATGCCGATTTCCGAATCGGTAGACAAACTCAGTGTGCAG
>JAZRAZ010000146.1:0-1337 GCA_045634825.1 Eubacteriales bacterium
GTAGGCGGTTTGGCGGCACGAAGCGCCTGAAAGGCAACGGGTGCACTCACCCCTGCCGCAATCAAGGCGGCAAATTCCTCTCCCAGACTCTCCAGCGACTCCACCGTTGCATCCATCGCGCGAATCAAGTTTAAGTCTTCGGTCATTTTGCGCTCGATGGTTTCTCCCTTCAAGCGCTCGTTTTCCTGTCGCAACTGCTCATTTTCCAGCCTCATTTTGCGAAAGGAAGCATTTTCCCTTCTGCTTTGCACGTGCTCGGTGAACTGCACATTTTGCGAAATATCGCCACCCTGTTCCAAAGCAGATTCCTCTTGCACCGCCACGACCGATGCCTGTACGTCGTTTTCCGTATTTAAAATTTCCATGATTATTCTCCTGAATGTTCTATTTTCTCTTTGGCAATTTCCAAAATATTAGCAATACCCCTCGGCATTTTTTTGCCGGTAGCACGGTATAAATTTTCCAAAACCGAAATACTTTCGGTAATGCAGATATAGGCGCTGATAACGGCGCTGAAATGCAGATTCATTGTAATATCAACGCCTGCCAGCGCCGCACTCCACGGTAGCAAGACATCCAGAAATGTCCCGAACGCCACGGCAAAGAGGGATAAAAGTTTCTTTGCCACACCTTTGATGGCGGTGCGCGAAGACAGACCCTTTCCCTCAATGAGAGAAGCGGCAATCCCGCTGAACAGGTCCATCAGCACCGCCACCCCGACCAGAAAGAACAGTCGTCCGTGTTGCTCAAAATACCCCGCACAAATCCCTCCGACCAGCGCTAAAAAATACTTAACTTTTTCCATACTTCTCCTTAAGTGCGAATATCACGGCAACGAAGTTGCCCTGTAAAGCATCACCAGCATATCCTGCCTTGTAATCGGTGAGTGCAGACAGAGATTGCCCTGCTCGTCGCCGACGATGATTTTATTCTTTTTTGCCCAATCGATTGCCTTGATAGCGTAAGAGTCGGGCGTATTGTCAAGACGGATTTCCTTTTTGGGCAAAGAGGAAAAGGACAAACCTTTGCTGTCCAGAATTTTGGTGCCGTCGATATAGAAAGCATATTCGGGCGGCAGGGTGTTGCCGGTGGTACAAAGTACCCAAGCCCCACGGTCGTTTTGCGCCCAACCGCTGCCCTTGATTTCTCCCGAACCGACGGAAATATGAAAATGGTTGCCGTTTGCCCCGTCTTTGCCCTCCGAGAACATCTTTTGACCGCGGGAAAACTCTTGTCCCACACGCAGTTTTTTTAAATCGCTGTCCTCGATATGTTCAATCAGAATGGTGACCTTGTCACTGCCGCACGGCATATCCACCTTGCCGACACTTTCCAGC
>JAZRAZ010000147.1:0-1256 GCA_045634825.1 Eubacteriales bacterium
GGATAACTGAAGGTATAGCGGTTGCAAGCGGTGCCTTCTGCATCGGCGCTCTTTAAAATGCTCATCTGATAGGTAAAGTCACCCTCCGCAAAGGTCAGCATACCGCTGATACGGGGGGTCAGATTGGGAGCATCGGGCTCAAACTCACGCTGGGTCAGCGCCCCTTGAAAACTGATGCCGTTTTCAAGACCTTCATACACAGTGTCAGTCTGGTCGCCGTTGGTGATGATAAGATTGTTTTCATACTCACGGATGGCGGCATAGATAATCAGAGAGGGGTCCTCTACTTTAGAAGCGTCAAAAGGCTCTGTAAACACCGCACCGTCACGCTCGGTGAAGATACGGTTACGGGAATTGGCACTTCTGCCCATAATGAAATAAGCGGTGGCAGCCTTTTTACCGTCAGGCGTTTTACCGATGACAATGCCACGACCGACATAACTGTTGCCTTCAATCAGGCTTGCAATATCGTTGATTTTATAAATATCCATTTGTTTTACCTCTCTTTTGAAATAATGTCTGCACTGACCAGTTCCACTGCGCGCGGCAGAATAATCCATTCTGCCTGTTCCATTACGCGCTTTTGGAGTATTTCGGGGGTATCCCCCGCTTTGATTTCTACTGCTTTTTGCAGGATAATCTCTCCACCGTCAGCAATCTCGTTTACAAAGTGAACGGTTGCGCCCGTGACCTTAACACCGTACTCCAGCGCCGCTTGATGCACGCGCAAACCATAAAACCCTTCTCCGCAAAATGACGGAATCAGGGAGGGATGCACATTGAGAATACGGCGGGGATATCTCGATGTAAAGTCCTCGGAGAGAATGACCATAAAGCCTGCAAGCACGATAATATCAATCTCTCTTTCGGTGAGTGCCGCAACAATCTCGGCTTCAAATGCGGCGCGGTCGGTGCACTTGCTTTTATCCACAACCAGTGTTTCAATGCCGGCATTTGCCGCGCGCTCCAAAGCAAAAGCACCTGATTTGTTGGAAATGACCAGTTTGATTTCACCGCATTGAATCACCCCTGCTTTTTGCGCGTCAATGAGCGCTTGCAGGTTGGTGCCGCCGCCTGAAACCAAAACGGCAATTTTTGCTTTCCTCATCGTTTGGCTCCTTAGCAGAATACGACTTCTTCGTCGCTTTCAATTACTGTACCGATGACATAGGGGTCTTCTCCGTTTTCACGAAGAATGTTCAGTGCGGTATCGACATCTTCAGGAGAAACCACGATGCTCATACCGACACCCATAT
>JAZRAZ010000148.1:0-1273 GCA_045634825.1 Eubacteriales bacterium
AACATTTCCCCCTAATACAATTATAATGCCCCTTGCTCGCTGAGCGCGCCGCCTCGCGCCCCGCGCCAAATCGTTGATTTGGCACCGAGTTTTTAAACTCGGCAAAGAGCATTACAATGGTGTAGGGATTGCTACAAATCCTCGCATTTGAAGCAATAAAGCCGCGTTTGCGGCTTATATAAAACGGACAAATCCGTTTTATCCCCTAATACCATTATACCATACCTTTTCGGACAAAACGGACAAGATAAAGCCGAAAATCAACGAAAAGGGGTCTGACTCCTTTTTGCCGATTTTTTAGTAAAGTAATCATCTCCCTGTCACAAAACACCCCGAAGGCATTATAGTATTATCTCTTGTACTGAGGTATGTACTAAACTATGAGATACGGCACCGAAACTTTAGCGGTGCCGTATCTTTTTCGACCGGAGGGAGAAAAAGTCTTTTCTTTTCTTTTCTTTTCTTTTCTGTTGCGTTACGTAACGCAACAGTAACGGCGTTACTTTAGCGTTATATTTCAACCCCCAAAAACCATTGTTTCACAAAGATTTGCGACCTTCTCTGTCAAAACAAAAAATGGCATAGGTCGCCCCAAGGAGCGACGATGGTTCGTCCGTCGTCGAGGTGTGGGAGCGATGTGCCTCGACGATGCCGGGCGTGTCCCCGGGACTTGCTTGCATTTTGCAAAAAAGGGTGTATAATATTTTTAAAAGATTTTGAGGTGTACTATGACGCTTGGTGATTTGAAAAATAACCGCATATTTTATTATTTTGAACAAATCGCATCTATTCCGCACGGTTCGGGAGACACAAAAGCCCTAAGTGATTATTGCGCCTCGGTGGCAGAGAATTTGGGGCTTTGCTATCGGCAGGACGAACTGAACAATATTGTCATTTATAAAAACGGCAGTGTCGGCAGAGAAGGGGAGGCGCCTGTGATTGTGCAGGGTCATCTTGATATGGTTTGTGAAAAAGACCCCGAAACCAACTTTGACTTTTCCAAAGACGGCTTGCGCCTGAAAGTCGAGGGGGATGTTCTTTCCGCCGATGGTACCACGCTGGGCGCAGACGACGGAATTGCCGTGGCGATGGGGCTTGCGTTGTTGGAGGAAAAGGACCTGTCCCATCCGTCGCTGGAAGTGCTTTTCACTGTGGACGAAGAAACGGGAATGTTCGGCGCGGCAGGACTTTCGACCGATTGGCTGAAAGGCAAACGGCTCATCAATATTGACTCGGAGGAGGAGGGGGTACTCACCGTCGGTTGTGCGGGCGG
>JAZRAZ010000149.1:0-1138 GCA_045634825.1 Eubacteriales bacterium
CACACATCCGGGACCGATAGACTCACTCAGACCGTAATTGGTGTCATACTGATGATGGGGAAAGACCGAAAGCCATCTTTTGATCAGGCTCGGCGGCACGGGTTGGGCACCGATGTGCAACAATCTCCACTGGGAAAGTTCATAGTGTTCTTTGTCGATTTTTCCGCTTTCCAGTGCGTCCAGCAAATCCTGTGTCCACGGTACCAACAGCCATACAATCGTGCATTTTTCCTCACTGACGGCGCGCAAAATCCATTCGGGTTTGACCCCTCTCAAAAGCACCGCTTTACTGCCCGACAAAAGCGAGCCAAACCAATGCATTTTGGCACCGGTATGATACAAGGGCGGAATACACAAAAAGACATCATCTCTTGTTTGCGAGTGATGGTTTTGCTCGGTCATACAAGAACTGATGAGGGCACGGTGGTCGTGCAAAATTGCCTTGGGAAAGCCGGTGGTGCCGGAGGAAAAGTAGATGGCGGCATAGTCGTCCTCACACAGTTCCACCGGTGGCGGATTGGAAGAACAATAACTCATCAGCGCCATACAGTCCTCGGTATATTCGGGACGATTCTGTCCAACATAAAAGAGGATTTTCATTCCTTGCAAATTATCATAAATTTCATCCATTCGGCTGATAAATTCCTCACCGAAAATCAGCACCTCAATGTCTGCCAACTCGACACAGTATTTAATTTCGTCGGCGGCGTAGCGGAAATTGAGCGGTACGGCAATACAGCCTGCCTTTAAAATACCGAAATAAATCGGCAGCCACTCCAGACAATTCATCAGCAAAATGCCGACTTTGGTGCCTTTTTGCAGTCCGCGGCTCAATAAAAGATTGGCAAAGCGGTTGGCGCGTCTGTCAAAGTCCTGCCAGGAGAGTTCTCTGCGGTAGGGGGCGCCGGAGCGGTGTTCAATCAGACTGAACTCCTGCCAGGATTGTGCACGGTCGCGCTCCTCGGAGGGATTGATTTCGACCAGCGCACTCTCCCCGCCGTAAAATCTTGCGTTTTTTTCAAGTAACTGTGTAATCACCATTTTATCACCTCAAAATTAAAAGCCCTCTGCACACAAAATGTGTGCAGAGGGGGGAAAAATTTCGCGGTACCCCCCCTGGTTTTTCGCTTTGGGGGAA
>JAZRAZ010000150.1:0-3793 GCA_045634825.1 Eubacteriales bacterium
CCATTATTCTCTAATGTTGATGTTATATCAGCGGCAACACCGCTGACTTATTTGAAGGATGCCAAGCAAATAACATCACTTATGGGCCGATATTCAATCATGGAACTTTTTACGGGAAATACCGGTGGCTGTATTGGTGAAACTTGCTCTATACTTTTGATTTTAGGTGGTATTTTTTTACTTGCACGTAAGGTAATTACATGGCATATACCTGTTTCTTTTATTGGCACTGTTGCCATTATTACATATGTTTTTCCTAAATATACCACTATTCCCAGACTGGATTTTATGCTGTATCATTTACTGAGCGGCGGTTTGTTATTTGCCGCAATTTTTATGGCGACTGATTTTGCGACCTCACCAACGACAAGAGTCGGAAGAGTTATTTATGGTTGCGGTTGTGGTATTTTAACCGTTGTAATTCGTTATTTTGGAGGTTATCCGGAAGGCGCTTCCTTTGCAATTTTAATTATGAATTTCTTTGCTTGGTATATTGATCAACACACGTTTCCTAAAAAGTTCGGAGGTGAAAAGTTTGCATTTAAATTCATCAAAAAGAAAATCAAATGAGTACTTTAATTTATCTGTAACACTTTTTACCATTACTACTATCGTAGCCGTTTTATTATCTATGGTCAATTTTGTTACATCCAACAAAATTGCAATAATGAAGCAGGAAAAATTGAAACAGGCAATGATAACAGTATTGCCTGAGGCAACTGCTTTTGAGGATGTTATTGAAAGCGTAAAACCCGAGTGGAATGAAAAAACAGGGCTGCTTGGTGTACAAAAAGCCAAAAACGAAGAAGGACAGACGATTGGCTTTTGCGTTGAAGTGGCACCAAATGGTTATTCCGATATTATTGATATGATGGTCGGTATTAATCAAAATGGAGAGGTAACGAATGTCTCAATTATTTCTCTATCAGATACTCCCGGTATCGGAACTCAAATTGAAGAAGAGTTGTTTCAAAAACAATTTGTGGGAAAAAGCGGTACTCTGACTGCGGTAAAAGGAAGTGCGGCTTCTTCTACGGAAGTTGCTTTGATTTCCGGAGCAACATATTCATCAACCGGTTTTGCTGATGGTGTTAATGCCGCGCTCCAGGTGTATAAAATTTTGACTGAGGAGGGGACAAAATGAAAGATCGTTTGATGGCGACTTTGAAAGATGGTATTGTTGTTAACAATCCCAATTTGGTTCAACTTCTCGGAATGTGTCCTACACTTGCTACATCAACCTCTCTTTCCAATGCTTTTGGTATGGGACTTTCGGCAACACTTGTATTGATTTGTTCAAATCTGGTAATATCTTTGCTTAGAAAAGTTATTCCGAATAAAATTCGTATTGCCGCTTACATAGTTATTATTGCGGGTTTTGTTACAATCATTGATATGTTGATACAGGCTTATGTTCCTGCACTTTCTGCATCTCTTGGGTTGTTTATTCCTTTAATTGTTGTAAACTGTATTATTTTGGCTCGTGCTGAAAGTTTTGCTTCCAAGAACGCGCCGCTTCCGTCTGCTTTAGACGGCTTGGCAATGGGCCTTGGTTTTACTTGCTCACTGGTTGCTATGGCGACGATTCGTGAAGTCTTGGGTTCTGGTTCATTTTTTGGTTTAAAACTTTTTGGCGGTGTAGCACCTTTGTCGGCGTTGTCTTTGCCGGCAGGCGGCTTTTTGACTTTGGGATGTGTTATCGCTTTGGTGCAATATCTCAGAAATAAAAATCAAAATAAGGAGGGGAATGACTAATGTCTTTTGCTTCTCTTATGATTTTAGCAATTAACTGTGTTTTTATTGAAAACTTGGTTTTGGTACAATTCCTCGGGATTTGCCCGTTCCTTGGCGTTTCTCAAAAGAGAGACACAGCACTTGGTATGGGTCTTGCTGTTACGTTTATTATGACAGTTTCGTCATTGGTGACTTGGCTTCTCAATGAATTTTTACTTATTCCTCTGCACCTCGAATATATGCAGACCGTTGCATTCATTTTAGTTATTGCTACTTTGGTACAGTTGGTTGAAATGATGCTGAAAAAGATGATTCCCGCACTGTATCAGGCGCTTGGAATTTATCTGCCGTTGATTACTACGAATTGTGCAGTTCTCGGCGTTGCTCTCAGCAATATTCAGGATGGATTTAATTTGATTGAATCTTTGGTTTGCTCGTTTTTTAGTGCGATTGGTTTTACGATTGCAATCTGGATGTTTGCTTGTGTAAGAGAAAGAATCGTTTATTGTGATGTACCAAAGGCGTTTCAAGGATTTCCGATCGCATTGATTACCGCGGCGTTGCTTTCTTTTGCCTTTATGGGCTTTGCCGGGCTGAGTTTTTAGGAGGGTAGTATGCACGGATTATTAAATGCAGTTCTCAGCGCCGCCGGCGTTTTGGGAATTATGGGATTAATTTTTGGAATTTTACTGGCGTTTGCCTCAAAGTTTTTTTATGTACACGAAGATGAGCGTAAAGAAAAGATTCTTGAATGTTTGCCCGGTGCTAACTGCGGCGGTTGCGGTTTTGCGGGATGTGCTGCGTTTACGGATGCTTTGCTTTTAGGTGATGCGGCTATAAATATGTGTAATGTAGTTGGTCAACAAACTGCTGATGCTATTGCTCAGATTTTAGGCGTTGAAACTGCTGCAGTGGAGAAAAAATATGCAAGAATCTGTTGTGCAGGCTCCAGTGAATTGGCGCACACAAAATATCAGTATCAGGGAATCGCAGACTGTGTTGCTGCTGCAAGATTACTTGAAGGGCATATGCAGTGTCGTTTTGGGTGTTTGGGTTTTGGATCCTGCGCGGCTGTCTGTAAAAACGGTGCTATTAAAATCTTTGATGGCGTTGCAAGTGTTGATGTAACTCTTTGTGGCGGTTGTGGTGAGTGTATTGATGCTTGTCCGAAACATATCATTGAATTAGTGCCTGAAAAAGCAAAATTTTTTGTGGCTTGTTCTTCACAGGAAAAGGGTATAAAGACGAAAAAAGCTTGTCTTACCGGTTGTATCGGATGTAAACTTTGTGAAAAAAATTGTCCGGTGGGGGCAATTACCGTAACGAATAATTTGGCACATATAGATTATAACAAGTGTACTTCTTGCGGTATTTGTGTAGAAAAATGCCCCGTTGGAATTGTCAGGAGTATTTCGTAATGAATAAACTTTATGATATTTCTCTTGTGTGTCTGGAACGGTTAAGAAAAAATGGCAAGAAAATTGCACTTGCCGAAAGTTGTACAGGTGGGCTTATTGCAAAAAGTATTACAGACCATAGTGGTGCCTCAGATGTGTTTGAGTGCGGAGTTGTGTCCTACAGCGGAAAAATTAAGGCAGATTTGCTTGCTGTTCGACAAACCACATTGGATACCTTTGGAGAAGTAAGCGCCGAAACCGCCGGTGAAATGGCGCGCGGTGCAGCGAGGTTGGGCACGGCTGATTTCGGTGTTGGTGTTACCGGTATCGCGGGACCGACAGGTGCTACTAAAGATAAAAAAGTCGGTTTAATTTATGTATCTGTTTTTTATCAAGAAACACTTTATACATATAAATTAGAATTATATAATAATATGAGTCGTCAGGAACGACGACAACATACGGCGATATTTGTATTTACTAAAATTATTGAATTTCTTTCATAAAAAAATCACTTCAAATGATATGCACCCCAAAAGTTAGACACTTTTGGAGGTGCATATTTTTATGGCAAAGAAAGGACAAATTTTCAGAAAATACTCGGCAGAATTCAAAATATCGGTTATAATGGATATGCGAGACAACCATTTAGGCATGATGGA
>JAZRAZ010000151.1:0-16955 GCA_045634825.1 Eubacteriales bacterium
AACTTTAAAAAGCAATATGTAACTACGGCACTCAGAATCATGATTCTGAGTGCCGTAGTTACATATTGCTTTTTAAAGTTGTAAATGATATAATTAAGCAAAGGAGGAGAAATATGAATATTTTTGAACATATTATTGAAATTGGACTCCCCTATATCATCGGGTTACTTGAAATTATGGGTATTTTAGTGGTAACTTGGAGTGGTATTTTTGCTTTTTGGGAGTATATCCAAAATACCTTTATGCATAAAAAACTCGACCTGCAATTTCACCTTGCCACCGGCCTTGCGACTGCGCTGGAATTTAAGATGGCGGCAGAGATACTTAAAACCGTATTAGTACGCGATTTAAAAGAACTATTGGTATTAGGTGCGGTCATTCTGCTTCGCGCCATCCTCAGCGTACTGATTCATTTTGAAATGAAACACGCGTCGGGAGATGAATGAGGTTTGTAAGCAAAATAAAAGATGTGCAGACAAAGTCTGCACATCTTTTATTTTGTTTCTTCCAAATAATAACTGGCTTCCATATCGGCGACGGAAAGTGCAAACGCAAGCGGATACATTTCAAACGCTTTGCCAACATTTCTGGGGTCGTCGGTAGTGGAAAAGCCCATATGATAGCGAATGGCAAACGCTTCCTCGCGGGTCAGTTTCATAAACCCACTGATGATATAGACGCTTTTTTCACCGTGTCCGTAGGGCAAATTGTCCTCAAATTCAAAATACGGAACCTTGACCCACTGCCCCGCCTCGTTTTTGGTGTTGCGAAATGAAGTCTTATAGCAATTCATTTTGCAAAGGTCGTGTAGCAGTGCGACAATGGCAATACTCTCGTCACTATATTCATTTCCAAAGAGTTTTTTGGTATAGGGACGGGCAAGGTATTCCTTTAAATTGTTATAGACATTGATGCTATGTTCGCACAGGCCGCCCTCATAATTGCCGTGAAAGCGTGTGGAAGCAGGCGCCGTAAAGAAATCCGAGCCTGCAGAAAGCATAAAATCCAGCAGTGCTTCGGCTCCTTCGCGCTTGATGTACTTACGATAGATTTCGCAAAATTGTTCCGGAAAGCCCATTTTTCTGGTCTCCTTTATTTATTTTTAAACATCGCTTTCATTTTCTCTGCAAAAGTTTTGCGCTTTTCGAGATTTTTGTCTGTCAAAGATTCTGCAAATTCTTTTAAGAGTTTTTTCTGCTTTTTGTCCAGATGTTTCGGCACTTCTACCTCAATGGTTACATACAAATCGCCGCGCGATTTGCTGCCGATTTTGGTGACGCCCTTGCCTCTGAAACGGAATACCGAGCCGGGTTGTGTACCGTCGGGCATATCGTATTCGACTTTGCCCTCCAGTGTCGGCACTATAAGTTTTTTGCCCAGTGCGGCATCTGCCATACTGACGGGAATGGTACAGTACAAATCGTGACCGCGGCGTTCGAACAAACTGTGTCCCAGCACACGAATCGGGATATATACATCACCGGCAGGACCGCCGTTTTTACCGCAGTTTGCCTGACCGCGCAGGGTCAGGGATTGACCATTGTCAATACCTGCAGGAATGGTGATTTTGGTGGTCTTGCTCACCACCGTCGTTCCTCCCGAGCAATCGGGGCAAGGCGTTTTGATGCGTTTGCCCTTACCGTTACAAGAAGGACAGGGACGCTGGCTTTGCATATTGCCAAGGATGGTGCGTTGCACCGTCGTCACCACAGCGCTGCCGCCGCACTGCGAACAGGTTTCCATTTCGGTACCGTTTTTGGCGCCCGTTCCTGAGCAAGATTTACAATGCTCGCGTCTGCGGAAACGAATCTCCTTTTCACAGCCGAAAGCCGCTTCTTCAAAGGTAATCGTAAGGGGTACCTCAATATCTTCTCCCTGCATAGGAGCATTGGCACGACTTCTGCCGCCGCCAAAGCCACCGCCGAAAAAGCTATCAAAAATATCACCCATACCGCCAAAGTCGGAAAATCCACCGAAACCGCCAGCCCCTGCCCCAAAAGATGGGTCAAAGGCGGCGTGACCAAACTGGTCATACTTTGCCTTTTTCTCAGGGTCGGACAACACTTCGTTGGCTTCGCTGATTTCCTTGAACTTTGCTTCAGCGGCACTATCACCCGGATTGAGATCCGGGTGATACTGTTTGGCAAGTTTTCTATACGCTTTTTTGATTTCGTCCTCGCTTGCTCCTTTGCGGAGCCCGAGCACTTCGTAATAATCTCTTTTATCTGCCATTATTTATTCTCGTCTACATCCTTAAAGTCTGCATCGTACACACCGTCTGCATTGGTGCCGGTGGCACCCTGTGCGGCGGCTTGTGCTGCTGCTTGTTGCTCAGGAGTTGCCTGAGCATAGATTTTTTGAGCAAGTTCGTTCATCTTTGCCATCAAAGCGTCGTTGGCGTTCTTAATTGCCTCGGTGTCCTCACCCTTGAGGGCTTCTTTGACCTTTTCAATCTCGGCACGAACACCTGCTTTATCATCTTCGGTCAACTTGTCGCCGGCATCATTCAGTGTCTTTTCACACTGATATACTGCCTGGTCGGCATTGTTGCGAATCTCGATGGCTTCTTTCTTCTTTTTGTCCTCACTTGCAAAGTTTTCGGCTTCCTTGACTGCCTTTTCGATATCCTCTTTGGACATATTGGTAGAGGAAGTGATGGTAATGTGCTGTTCTTTACCGGTGCCCATATCTTTAGCAGATACATTTACAATACCGTTGGCACCAATGTCAAAAGTGACCTCAATCTGAGGAATACCGCGAGGAGCGGGAGCAATACCGTCGAGATGGAAGCGGCCCAGAGTCTTATTGTCTGCCGCCATTTCGCGCTCACCCTGCAGAACATGGATTTCTACGCTGGGCTGATTGTCTGCCGCAGTAGAGAAAATCTGGCTCTTTTTGGCAGGAATGGTGGTATTGCGGTCAATCAGTTTGGTAAATACACCGCCCAGAGTTTCCAGACCCAAGGAAAGCGGAGTAACATCCAGCAACAACAGACCCTTAACGTCACCGCCCAGAACACCTGCCTGAATGGCGGCGCCGCTGGCAACACATTCGTCGGGGTTGATACCTTTATGAGCATCCTGACCCATATACTTGCTGATGGCTTCTGCAACAGCAGGAATACGGGTAGAACCGCCAACCAGAACTACTTTATCAATGTCACTATTGGAAAGACCTGCATCGCTCATAGCGTTGCGAACAGGCTCCATGGTGGCTTCTACCAAATCAGCGGTCAGTTCGTTGAACTTAGCGCGGTTGAGGGACATATTCAGGTGAAGCGGACCGCTTGCATTACCGGAAATGAAAGGCAAGTTGATTTGAGCAGTCGTAGAACTGGACAGTTCAATCTTTGCCTTTTCAGCCGCTTCCTTCAAGCGCTGAGCTGCCATAGAGTCACTCTTCAGGTCAACACCGTGCTCTTTTTTGAACTCGTCGTTGATCCAGTTGATGATACGGTCATCAAAGTCGTCACCGCCCAAACGGGTGTTACCGTTGGTGGCAAGAACTTCACAAACACCGTCGCCGATTTCCAGAATGGAAACGTCGAAGGTACCGCCGCCCAAGTCGTAAACCATAATCTTTTGTTCATTTTCTTTATCCATACCGTAAGCCAAAGCAGCAGCGGTAGGCTCGTTGATAATACGCTTTACATCAAGACCTGCAATTTTACCTGCATCCTTGGTTGCCTGACGCTGAGAATCAGAGAAGTAAGCAGGAACGGTGATAACCGCCTCGGTGACAGGTTCGCCCAAAAACGCCTCAGCATCTGCCTTGAGTTTCATCAGGATAAAGGCGCTGATTTCTTCGGGAGAATACTTTTTACCGTCAATTTCCACTCTTTTAGCGGAACCCATATCTCTTTTAATAGAAATGATGGTGCGGCCGGGGTCAACTACCGCTTGGTTTTTCGCAGTCTGACCGACGATTCTTTCACCGTCTTTTTTAAATGCAACAACGGAAGGAGTGGTTCTGCCACCCTCAGCATTGGGGATAACAGTTGCTTCGCCGCCTTCCATAACAGCGACACAAGAGTTGGTTGTACCTAAGTCGATACCAATAATTTTAGACATAATATATTTCCTCCATTTAATAACAAAATTTAGTTGGCAACCTTCACAGCTGCGTGACGGATAATCTGACCGTCTTTATAAACATAACCCTTTTGCAGTACCTCAGCCAAACTGCTTTCGGGCAAGTTTTCATCATCAATATGCATTACCGCCGCGTGACGCGCAGGGTCAAACTCCTCACCCACTTCTCCGAATTGGGTAACCCCCATATTCGCAAGTACCTCGGTGGTTTGCTGCATAATCATATTCACGCCCTCTTTTAAAGGACTATCCTCTCCGGCGGCGAGTGCTCTTTCCAGATTGTCAATCACCGGCAAGAAGTTTTTGATAGCACTCACAATACCGTCACCATACATGGCTTCTTTTTCTTTTTGAGTGCGTTTGCGATAATTATCATACTCGGCAAGGGTGCGGAGCATCTGGTCTTTTTGCGCCGCCAATTCTTCTTTTAAAGAAGCAATTTCTTTATCCTGCTTTGTACTTTTCGGTTTTTTGGGTTTTTCTTTTTTAGGTGTCTCCTCGGGAGTCACAACAGTCTTTTCTTGTTCCATAAAGACCTCCTACATATAATGCTCTTTTAAAAACTTTTCAATACAGCGGGCAAAATAGTCCACCTGTGAGGCGCTTTTGCCGTAGTCCATTCGTTTGGGGCCAAAGATAGATAAGGCACCCAGCGTGCCGATATCGTCACCGTATTTTCGAATGACCAGTCCCATATCCCCCAGCGTCTGATCTCCAATCTCATCACCAATCTCACTGCCGATTTTGATGCTGACATCGTGACTGTCTTCCCCACTGGTTAAGATGTGATACAGCGCATCCTCTCTGCCAAGAAATGACATAATGTTCTGCGCTTTATGAATTTCATAAAACTCGGGATGCGAAAGCATATGGCTCTGACCGCTGACAATGACTTTGGGGCGGTTCATACTGTGCACAATATTCTTGACCATACCGACCAGAAATTCCCAGTTCTTTTGCCTATCACCAAGCAAGCGTTCCAGTTCATCAAAGTCAGCATCGCTCAGTTGCGTAATCGCGGCATTTTGCACATACTGTCCAAGCGTGTCGTTGAGGTCTTTAATATCCTCATCGGTGGCAAGAAAATACAACCGACAAAAACTATTCTTGACCTTACCGCTTTTGGTGATTACAACCAAATTAATCATATCATCAGCCGTTTTAATGACTTCCATACGCATAATGCGGTCACTGTCACTCTGTTGAACGACGGCGGCACTTGTATATCCTGTGATACGGGAAAACAGCGTAATGGCTTCTTTTAAAAACTCATCCGCCGTCGCATTGATAGAACTGACTGCCGCCACCAAATCTTCGGTGGTTTTCATATCAAGACTGGGAAGTTCCAACAAGTGATCAACATAAAAGCGATATCCCGCTTCGGTGGGCACTCTGCCTGCCGAAGTATGCGGTTGATGCAAATATCCTTGTTTTTCGAGATACGCCAAGTCATTACGAATGGTAGCGGAGGAAACATCCAGTCCTTCCCTTTGAAGAATAAATTTACTGGAAACCGGCTCGCCGTTTTCAATATAACTTTCGATTACTGCTTTAAGTATATCTTGCTGCCGCTGTTTCACTTTCAACTTCCTCCTTTTTGGTTTTAGCACTCGGCTCTATTGAGTGCTAATTTTATTATACACACTTTTTTCCTTTAGTCAATAGCTTTTCACAATTTTTCTACAAACAAATTTACTTGTCGGAACAAATGTGTTATTATATATGTAATAATTAGAAAGGCTGACAACTATGAAACTTGCAAATGCGCCCCTGCCGATGACCGTGCAGGAACTTTCCCATCTGAATATATCACAGCCCGATTTTATTATAGTGAGTGGAGATGCATACATTGACCACCCCTCCTTTGGCACCGCCATTATCGGCAGAGTGCTGGAGAAGGCAGGGTTTAGTGTTGCCGTAATTGCCCAACCCGACTGGAAAAGTGATGCTGATTTTAAGAGATTGGGCGCGCCGAGACTTGCGTTTTTAGTTAATGCAGGAAATGTTGATTCTATGGTTGCCGGTTACACCGTTGCCAAACGGAAACGCGACTATGACTATTATTCCCCAAAAGGCAAAACGGGTCTGCGTCCCGACCGCGCTATCATTGTTTATTGCAACAAACTGCGCCAAATTTACGGGGACACCCCCATTATCATCGGCGGCATTGAAGCATCGCTCAGAAGGTTTGCTCACTACGATTATTGGGACAATAAAATCCGCAGAAGTGTATTAGTAGACAGCGGTGCCGACATTCTCAGTTACGGTATGGGCGAGCGTTCTATGGTACGCATCGCACAGTTGCTGGAACGCGGTATTCCCGTCAAAAAAATTCGGGATGTGGCAGGAACGGCTGTTTTTACCGAGCGCGACTTTCAACCCAAGGGTGAGTCGATTATGCTCCCCTCTTTCAATGAAATTAAAACGAACAAGTTAAGTTATGCCCGTTCCTTTAAAATTCAGTATCAGAACTGCGACCATATTGCAGGCAAAATACTTTGTGAAATGTATGACGAAGGAGTTTTGGTACAAAATCCACCGGCAAAACCGCTTAACACCAAAGAGTTGGATGCACTTGCCGAGATTGCCTATACCCGAAAAGCGCACCCCATTTATCAAAAAGACGGCGTTCCCGCGCTCGAAGAAGTGCAATTTTCTATCACCCATAATCGAGGATGCTTTGGCGGTTGCGCCTTTTGCGCGATTGCCTATCATCAAGGCAGAGCGGTCACCTCGCGCAGTATTGAATCGGTAGTCAAAGAGGTTGAGTTTTTAACCACCCTGCCCGATTTTAAAGGATACATCCATGATATCGGCGGACCCACCGCCAACTTCCGCACAGGTCCTTGCAAAGCGGTCGCAAATGGTGACAAAGGTGTGTGCGCTCACCGCCGATGCCTGACTCCAAAACCCTGCCCCAATCTCATCGTTGAACACGACGAATATATGGAACTGTTAAAACGTGCCTCCGCGGTTAAAGGTGTTAAAAAAGTATTTGTCCGTAGTGGCATACGGCACGACTATGTGATGGCAGACATGGTTTACGGTGACCGTTTTATTAGTCAGTTGGCAAGAGAACACACCTCTGGGCAACTGCGAACGGCACCCGAACACATTTGTCCCGAAGTACTTTCACTGATGGGCAAGCCTTGTTATGAGGTGTACGAGCAATTTGTCGCCAAATTCTCTGCCGCCAGCAAAAAAGCAGGACTCGAGCAATATGTTGTTCCCTATCTGATGTCCTCCCATCCCGGTTCCACAATGAAATCGGCACAAAAACTTGCCGATTATATGGTCCGCCACAAAGTGCGCTCTGAGCAGGTGCAGGACTTTTATCCGACGCCTTCTACTGCCGCCACGGTAATGTATTATACCGGAATCGACCCTTTTACTGAAAAGAAGGTCTATGTTGCCCTCTCTCCTGAGGAAAAAAAGGCGCAACGCGCCTTGCTTGGCAAACCGACTTTAATGAAAAAGAAATCACCCATCAAATCTACAAAAGGCAAAAAGCCATACAAAAGAAAAAATGCTACTCGATGAGTAGCATTTTTTAATTTATCGTTCTTCGCGGAAATAAGACAAGCCGAGACTTTGCGGCGGTTGATTTTCCTTTTTGTCGCGAATACTGGTGAATATCAAAACGATAATGGTAACCACATAGGGAAGCATCTTAAAGAGTTCTTTATTGGCAAAACTCACGCCGGTGATATAACTGCTGGCGATGTATAGTGCGCCAAATACAAGAGAACCGATAATACCAAGATTGGGTTTCCAAACCGTAAAGATAACCAGTGCAATCGCAAGCCAACCGATTGCATCAATGCAGTATTCCCAGTTGCCGTGCAGGTAATCCATTACAAAGGAAAGACCGCCAAGCCCTGCAATACCGCAACCGACACAGGTGGAAACATAGCGATAACGCGAAACATTGATGCCCGCCGCATCGGCAGTTGCAGGATTTTCACCTACCGAACGGAGATTCAGACCAATACGCGTTTTAAAGAGTACAAAAGAGGAAACCAAGGCAATCACAATCGCAAGGTAAATCAAAACACCGTGAGAGAAAAACAGTTCCCCAAACCAACCCAGGTCATCTGCAAACGGCAAACTGGCGGTGAAGTAACGACTACCCTTGGTGTAAACCGGGCCGGTTTGTGCAATCATAAAGTCAGACAGACCGACACCGAATGTCGTAAGTGCCAAACCTGTAACATTCTGATTGGCACGCAGTGTTACCGTCAAAAAACTAAAGAGCAAACCACACAGTGCACCGCCGAGTATCGTTGCTAAAATCGGAATCAAAATAGCAAGAAAGGGGCTGATGTTTCTGCCGACCGCATCAAAATACAGATATTCTGCAAAACAACCAAAAGAAGCACCCACACACATTACCCCGGGAATACCTAAATTGAGGTGACCCGATTTTTGCGTGATGGTTTCCCCCGTTGAACCGTACAAAAATGCCATACCAAGTCTGATGGCACTGACAAGAAAGGCAAGCATTATTCATTCTCCTTTCTTTTGCGATTGATAATCACTTTATATTGTAAGAAAAACTCGCAACCGATAATGAAAAACAGAATGATTCCTGTTACAATATCCGAAATAGAACTGGGGATTCTGAAATCGGTGGATACCTGTTGCGCCCCTTTTTCCAAAAATACAATCAGAAAAGAAGTAAAAATCATAAATATGGGATTAAATTTGGCAAGCCAAGAAACCATAATGGCGGTAAATCCTCTGCCGCCTGCAGTGGTGGTACTGATGGTATGGTTGGTGCCGCCGACCAACAGCAGTCCAGCCAGTCCGCAAAGAGCACCCGAAATAATCATTGTGCGAATGACTACCTTCTTTACATCAATACCGATGTAACGCGCGGTGTTTTCACTCTCACCGACCACCGAGATTTCATAGCCCTGTTTGGTGTATTTAAGATAAATGTAAACCACTACTGTCAACAGTGCGACAATAATAATATTTAAAAGATAGGGTTTTTCAAAGAGAATCGGCAACCCATATTCCGCCATAGGAGTCAAAACGCCCGAACCGTTTTTAACAAATGTTTTGAGGAAAAATGCCACAAGTTGAATTGCCACATAGTTCATCATCAATGTAAACAATGTTTCGTTGGTGTTCCACAGTGCCTTACAGACAGCGGGAAGCAGCGCCCAGACAATACCTGCCAGAACGGATGCCGCCACCATAACGATCATCAATACGGGAGTGGGCATTTTACCGCCGCAAAACATCATCACCGAAATGGTGGCAAGTCCGCCGACCAGTACCTGTCCCTCCGCACCGATATTCCAGAACTTCATTTTAAATGCAGGCGTTACCGCGAGTGAGATACACAGCAATATTGCCACATCCTGCGCCAGACTCCAAATACGAAGCGAGGAGCCAAAAGCACCCGAAACCATAGAAGAATATACCTGCAAAGGATTTTTATTTGTCAAAAGCATAATGACAACCGCCGAAATCAACAAGGCAAGGATAATTGCCGCCGTGCGAATTGCCAGACCCCAATACCAAGGCATTGGTTCCCTTTTCACGATTCTTATCGGAAATTTTCCCACAACTATCCCTCCTTATCGTTCTGCTTTGGTCATCAAAAGACCAATTTCTTCTTTGGTGGTATTTCTGCCGTCCACCACGCCGGTTACCTTGCCGGAACCAATGACCAAAATTCTGTCACACAGTTCAATCAGCACATCCAGGTCTTCACCGACAAAGATAACGGCAACGCCCTTATTTTTCTGCTCATTGAGCAAGTTGTAAATAGTATAAGAGGAGTTGATGTCCAGTCCTCTGACAGGATAAGCCGCCATCAGCACGGTAGGTGCCGCCGCAATTTCACGACCGACCAGAACCTTTTGAACATTTCCGCCCGACAACCGTCTGACAGGAGTAGCGGCGCTGGGGGTAACAACCTCCAAATCCTTAATAATATGTTCTGCCAAATCCTTGGGGCCTTTTCTTTCCAGAAATACGCTCTTTCCTTTACGGTAGGAGCGAAGCATCATATTGTCTACAATATCCATATTGCCGACAAGCCCCATACCCAATCTGTCTTCAGGTACAAAAGAAAGGCGCACACCGAGTTCTCTGATTTGCAGCGGTGTTTTATTCAGCAGATTTTCGATTTTACCGTTTTTGGGATTGTGATAGATAATTTCTCCTTGCTGTACCTGCTGCAAGCCTGCAATCGCCTCCAGCAGTTCGCGTTGACCAGAGCCTGCAATACCGGCAATACCCAGAATTTCACCTGCCTTGGCAGTGAAAGAAACATTGTCCAAAACGGTAACGCCCTCACGGTTGATACAACTTAAGTTGCCGACAACCAGACGGTCATCATCAAATCGCGGTTCATCGCGCTGAATATTCAGTGTTACCTTCGTGCCGACCATCATTTCAGTAAGTTCTGATTCGTTTGTTTTTGCCGTTTCCACCGTGCCGACATATTCACCCTTGCGGAGTACTGCAACCTTGTCGGAAAGCGAAAGCACCTCGTGCAGTTTATGAGTGATGATAATGATGGTTTTGCCGTCTTCACGCATTTTACGCAAAATAGCAAAGAGTTTTTGAGTTTCCTGCGGGGTCAAAACTGCGGTAGGCTCGTCCAGAATCAGAATATCCGCTCCACGATACAGCACCTTGATAATTTCAACCGTTTGCTTTTCCGAAACACTCATTTCGTGAATCTTTTTCATCGGATCGATATCAAAGCCGTATTTATCACTGATTTCCTTGATTTTCGCGGCAGAAGCCTTGAGGTTAAATTTTTCCTTCTCCTCAAGTCCTAAAATAATGTTCTCGGTCGCGCTGAAAACATCCACCAACTTAAAATGTTGGTGAATCATACCGATTTTATGTTCAAAGGCGTCCTTCGGAGAACGAATCAGCACTTCCTTTCCGTCAACAAGGATTTTTCCTTCGTCGGGAAAATAAATGCCCGATATCATATTCATCAATGTGGTTTTACCGCTGCCGTTTTCGCCCAAAATAGACAGAATTTCTCCGCCGTAAGCCGAAAGAGAAACATTTTTATTGGCAACAACCTTGCCAAAGGTTTTGGTAAGGCCCACAAGTTCGATTGCAGGAATCATTTGCTCTATCCCTCCATAAACATTTTATCGCTGAAAAAAGGACACATCTCCATGTATCTTTTTTTCAACAATAAAAGAATAAGTATAGGCGGGGCATTGTGTGCCCCGCCTTTGAAACACTTTAAGTAATTAGAATTTTTCGTTGAGCAGAGTAATGCCGTCGATTCTTACATCAAAGTAAGGAGCGCTACGGAACTCGGACTCGTGGAAGAAACCATCCTTAACAACTTCTGTGTCAGGAGTGAAAGCTGCATCGGTGTCAACATCAGCCTTGTATGTATCCAATACTTTTTCACCAACGGTGATAAAGCCTTCTTTAGCAGTGTCAAATACATTGACTTTACCGTCTTTCATATCTTTCACGGCTGCTTTGATAGCATCAACAGTACCCTCGGCAGCAACATCCTGATTGATACCGGTCAGAACAACACTGCCCTCGGCAATACCGCCGCACCAGTCAGCATCAATCTTCTCGCCTTTGGCTACACAAGAGATAATGTAGTTGTAGTAGGGAGCCCAGTCGATTCTGGAAGAAACGATAAAGGTTTCAGGGCAAGAATCATAAGTGCTTCCGTTGTAGGAAACATTGGGAACACCTGCAGCCTCACAAGCAGAGGGAGCACCCATAGAGTCAGCATGCTGGCTGATGAGTTTGCAATCTCTGGCAATCAAAGCTTCAGCGGCATTCTTTTCTTCGGTAGCATCATACCAGGAACCTGTAAACTGTACATCCATCGTAACGGTGGGGCATACACTCTTGGCACCCAGATAGAAAGAGGTGTAACCAGAGATAACTTCAGCGTAGGTGTAAGCGCCTACATAGCCGATTTTGGCTTCTTCAGCAGTGAACTCACCGGCCTTAATCATTTCATTAAGTTTCATACCGGCGGCAATACCAGCCAGATATCTGCCTTGATAGATGGAAGCAAAAGCATTGTGATAGTTGTCCAGACCCTCGGTGTGTGCTTTGGTACCGGTGGCATGGCAGAACTCAACATCAGGGAACTCTTTGGCGGCTTTAATCATAAAGTCTTCGTGACCAAAAGAGTTGGCAAAGATGATGGAGCAACCCTGGTCAACCAGGTCTTTGGCGGCAATATAGCACTCGTCACCCTCAGGAATCTGAGTTTTAACGATAACTTGCTCATCGCTCAAACCGGCAACTTCCTGAATCTTATCAACAGCGTTTAAGAAGTTCAGGTCGTAGGTGGATTTTTCATCGTGCAAGCAGATAAAACCGATTTTGAAATCTTCGGGAAGTTCATAATCAGCTTTCAGTTCCACTACATCGATGGGTTCTGCGCTCATACCGCTTACGTCTCCGCCCTCATTTGCTGTACAAGCAGCAAGGGTGAAAATCATCATGGCAATCAGCAGAAGGGAAATCAGCTTTTTCATTTTGGTATGTCCTCCTAATTTTTTTATATGTAAATAAATTTACACCATACTTTAAGAACGGAAAGTGATACTATCGTCGGTCATAGACTCAATAATTGCCAGACTCTCTACCCGATAGCCCTCTTTCCTAAGTTCATCTCCCCCGCCTTGAAATCCTTTTTCAATCGCGGTGGAAATACCGACCACTTCAGCACCTGCTTGCTCTACAATGTCAATAAGTCCGCGCAAGGCATTCCCTCTTGCCAAAAAGTCGTCTACAATCAACACTTTGTCGTTTTTACTTAAAAACTCTTTGGCAATTACAGCCATATACTGATTTTGGTGGGTATAAGAATAGACCATCGAAGTGTACACATCGCCTGCTATATTGGTCGATTGATGCTTTTTAGCAAAAACCGCAGGCAAATGCATTTGGGCAGCCGCCGCCAGAGCGATGGCAATACCCGACGCTTCAATGGTCACAATTTTAGTTACGGGAGTATCTTGAAACAGGCGCGCAATTTCAGCGCCGATAGACATCAAAAAATCAGCATCCAACTGATGATTGAGAAAACTGCTTACTTTGACGATATTGCCGGGATAAACTGCACCGTCAGTAAGAATTTTTTGCTCCAATGCCTTCATCCTGTTCCTCCTGTTTAACAAAATATGATTTTAATTTACAAAATTATTGTAACATAATCTCAAATAATTTGTCAACACAAAACCAATAGATATTATTATAATAAATCTGCAATAATACTGTTGGAAAGCATATACCCTTTTTCATTGAGCACAAAGTTATCGCCCTGGATTTCCCCCAGTTTCATATCGACATACCGCTTCACTTTTTGCTCGTCCAAAAGTGCCATCGGCGCGCCGTTTCCGGTGCGAAGTCCGAGCATTATCCTTTCCTCTGTGACATCTTGCGCTGAAATCTCAACACAATCATCAAAGGTGATTTCACCTTTGAAAATAAAGGCAGGCACATCTTCCTTAAAACTGTAGCGCTTATTACCTATCTTACTGTGCGCCGCGGCGCCAATACCGATATAATCCTCACCGGTCCAGTAACCGCTGTTATGTACTGCTTGATAACCCGACTTGCAGAAATTGGATATTTCATAATGGGCAAAGCCCGCTTTGGCGGTCATCCTACATAGATACTCATACATTTGCATCTGCTCATCTTCATCGGGGAAAGGTAGCGACTCCTGTTCGGAAAACAGTGCGGTCCCCTCCTCCAGTTGCAGATTGTAGCAAGACAGATGGGTAATACCGCAAGAAAGCAAGGTTTGCAAACTGCTTTTAAAACTTTGGGCAGTCTGATACGGCAAACCGTATATCAGGTCTACCCCGATATTTTCAAAGCCGACCTTTTGGGCAAGCGCAATAGCATCCAGCGCCTCCCCGGAACAATGCAGTCTTCCGATGGCGGCAAGTTCACGGTCGTTAAGACTTTGCACACCGAAAGAAAGACGATTTACTCCCCTGTCTTTGAGCAGATACAGCAAAGCCTCACTTGTACTTTCCGGATTGCACTCTACCGTAAATTCAAGTAAATGGGACAGGTCAACATATTGATGTATTGCCGTGAGCAATTTTTCCCATAGGTCAAGCGGCAGCGCACTGGGCGTACCGCCGCCGATATAAACGGTTTTTACACTTTTGCCGTCAACCAACTGTCTGAGTGCTTTGATAACTTGCTTAATATAACGGCTTTGGATTTCTCCCGAATAATTTCCCGAACAAAAGGCGCAGTATTTGCACTTTTGCTTGCAAAACGGCAAATGAATATACAGCATCATGAGTCGAGTTTGAGTACCGCCATAAATGCTTCCTGGGGTACCTCCACACTACCGAGTTGACGCATACGCTTTTTACCCTCTTTTTGCTTTTCCAGCAGTTTCTTTTTACGGGAAATGTCACCACCGTAGCACTTGGCAAGAACATCTTTACGCAGTGCCTTGACGGTTTCTCTGGCAATAATTTTAGAGCCGACCGCCGCTTGAATGGGGATTTCAAACATTTGTCTGGGAATATGCTCCTTGAGTTTTTCCGCCATTTTGCGACCTCTGGTATAGGCATTGTCGTTAAAGACGATAAAGGAAAGCGCATCCACCACTTCACCGTTGAGCAGAATATCAAGTTTGACCAATTTGCTGGGACGATAATCTGCCAGTTCATAGTCAAAAGACGCGTACCCGCGGGTGCGCGATTTGAGTGCATCAAAGAAATCGTAAATAATTTCATTGAGCGGCAATTCATAGTGAATGGTCACCCTGTCGGCATCCAGATAGGTCATATTGATATAAACACCGCGCCGTTGCTGGCACAGTTCCATAATGGTACCGACATATTCCTCAGGCGCAATAATATCCGCCTTAACAAATGGCTCACTTGCCTCTGCGATTTTGGCAGGATCGGGATAATTGGTGGGATTGTCCACCTCAATTTCCTGCCCGTCGGTCAGTTTGACTTTGTAAATAACCGACGGCGCCGTGGTGATAATATCAATCAAAAACTCGCGTTCAATGCGCTCTTGAATAATCTCCATATGAAGCAGTCCCAAAAAGCCGCATCTAAAGCCAAAACCAAGGGCGCCGGAAGTTTCAGGTTCATAAAGTAACGCCGCATCGTTGAGTTCCAATTTGGCAAGAGCCTCTTTTAAATCCTCATACTTGGCACCGTCCGCAGGATAAATGCCGCAAAATACCATCGGGTTTGCCTTTTTATATCCTGCAAGTGCCTCAGTAGTGGGGCGATTGTTCAGCGTAACGGTATCACCGACGCGTGTTTCGGAAATGGATTTGATGCTGGCGGTAAAGTAGCCAACCTCACCTGCCGAAAGCGTTTTGGTCTTTTCGCCACCGAAAACGCGCAGATAGCCGACTTCGACGACATCAAAAACTGCTCCCGTTGACATCAGACGCACCTGGTCCCCGACAGAGAGTTGTCCGTCCATCACGCGCACATATACGATAACACCCTTATAACTGTCGTACACACTGTCAAAAATCAGCGCTTTTAAAGGTGCATCCGCATCGCCTTGCGGAGCAGGGACCTTTTCGATAACCGCCTCTAAAATATCGTGAATATTCTCACCCGTTTTGGCAGATACGCGCGGCGCATCCTGAGCGGGAATACCGATAATGTCTTCAATTTCACCGATCACGCGCTCGGGGTTGGCGCTGGGCAGGTCAATTTTATTGACTACCGGCACAATCTCCAAATCGTGTTCGAGGGCAAGATATGTATTGGCAAGGGTTTGCGCCTCGATACCCTGCGAGGCATCCACCACCAGTACCGCTCCTTCGCAAGAAGCAAGAGAACGGGACACCTCATAGTTAAAGTCAACGTGTCCGGGGGTATCAATCAAATTCAAAGCGTACTGCTCCCCATTGTCCGCTACGTAGTCCATACGTACCGCACGGGATTTGATGGTAATACCCCTCTCTTTTTCAAGGTCCATATTGTCCAGCATCTGCTCGCTGACCTCGCGACTGTCCACTGCGTTACATTCCTGCAGTAAACGGTCAGCGATGGTAGATTTGCCGTGGTCAATATGTGCCACTATAGAAAAATTACGAATATGTTGTTGATCCGGCACTTCAAAATCTCCTCAAAGTTAGTTTTTCGTTTAAAATAGTTATATAATAATATTCCCTGTCACTTTCAACGGAAACAAGCGTATTGGCATCAAAATAACCGCCGATTTTTTTGCATCCGTTATCTGCTGCCGCCAAACCCCAAAAAACTCCTGCGGCAAACAAAAACAGTAAAAAAACAATTAAAATTGTTCTGATTATTCTCACTTTTTTCACCCATCAGTTATTGTGGGCAAAAGTTGTTTTTTTAGACATTAAACTCGTCTTGAATTTCCGGGGTGCGAAAAAGAGCCAATCTGTGATAAACCACCAGTGCCAAACACCATATGACTATATCGCTGACAGCGGCAACAATACTCACCATATCCAACGAGCCCCAAATCAGTCCAAGCAATTTGCCGACACCCGACAACACACCAAAGGCACCCAACATTAAAAGACTCCAGGCAACTTTTCCCGTTTTTTCTCCAAATCCCATACAAAGTTTGGTTAAGGAAAGAACCATAAGAATCATCGCGCAAATTGCCACCATATCAATTACATTTTCCGATGCCTTAATTTCTTTAAAGGTATTAAAAAACATCTGAATGGCACGACAGCAAGGATAACTCAGTGCTCCGACTGCCATAAATTTCATAACCGGCAAATCCTTGCCCAAAGCATAAAAATACAGCAAAACAAAATACACCATCGCCGCCAGTGCCGGCAGATACAGCCAATTATTATGAAAACCAAGAACTGCGGCATACACCATCAGAGAAAGTCCTGCTGCA
>JAZRAZ010000152.1:0-16154 GCA_045634825.1 Eubacteriales bacterium
GGTTTGTGCAAATGTAACAATATTTGTGCTGAGTGGGTTGAAATATTTTTAAAGCCGTGCTATAATTTGTAACAGTTTTGTAACTATTTGTGTTGATTTTGTAAATATTCAGGAAAAATCTGCATATATTATGTTATGTTAATTTCTGCGCTGTGTGGCGCAATCAATAAGGAGATTATTATGTCTATACAAAAAATCACAAGCAAGGTGCGCCAGTTGTTTATTGGTCACAAGTTTATAGCAATGGTGATTGCACTGACCTTGATGTTTTGCTTGCTGACTTCTTTTGTTGTTTTGCAAATTAATGATGTTACTGTTGTAGAAGATGGTAAAGAAATTGCTTGCTTTTCCACTCTTTCTGCCGATCGGGAGCAACTGCTTAAGACAGCGGGCGTATCGGTAAGCGGAGCAGACGATGTTGTTTTAAACAAAGAAGGTCAAAACATTACGATTAAAATTACCCGTGCATTTAATGTCAATATTAAAACCGCCGAGGAACAAATTGGCGTACAGGCGCTTGCAGGAGATACGGTACAGGATGTTTTAAAGCGTGCAAATATTGAATGTGATGAAAGTACCAAACTTTCTGCAAATCTGACTGATTCGGTCAGTGCAGATATGGTGATTACTTTGATTCGTTGTGTTACCAAGACCATTAAGGAGACGGAAATTGTTCCTTTTGAGGTGGAAACCAAGGGAAGTGACAGTTTATATGTCGGCTCAACCAAAACGGCACAAGAAGGAAAAAACGGTGAAAATACATTGACCTATAGAGTCATTTATGAAGACGGTAAAGAGGTCGGTCGTACACTGGTCAGCAAAGAAACCACGAAAGAAGCACAAAAGAAAATTGTTTTAAAAGGTACTAAAGTAAAAGCCCCTGCTTCCTTCGGCAGCAAAATGAGTAAAGCAGAACTGGCAGGTGCCAAGTGTATCAGTGTTGTAGCAACGGCTTATTGCAATACTTCTGACGGTGGACAGGTTACTGCAACAGGCACAAAAACAGGATTTGGCATTGTTGCCGTAGACCCAAGTGTAATTCCGCTTGGCACAAAACTGTATATTACCTCTGCTGACGGAAGTTATGTATATGGCTACTGTGTTGCGGGTGATACCGGCGGCGCCATTAAGGGCAATCGTGTTGATTTGTTCCTGGGGTCCGAGAGTGAGTGCAGAGCATTTGGCAGACGGCCGATGCAGGTTTATATCTTAGGCTAACATTTTCCCACACAAAGTTCTCTTTGTGTGGGAATTTTTTTGAGGGTTCCCCAAAAATCATTTGATTTGTGCGGATAAATTAAAAAGCACTCAAATTCACCACCCTAAAAATTAAAAACGGTTGACAAAAAATACTTTCAACTATATAATTATTTTATAGATGTTGCGAAAGGAGTCGTTTGCATGGAGTGTTTGAGGTGCGGCGCAAAATTGAGAGATAATGCACTGGTTTGTAGTAAGTGCGGTTTTATCGTAAAAGGTGCCAAAAAATTGGAGAAGGCTGAGCCCGCTGTTAGTTTTGAGGATAGAATTAATAATGCCTCTGCGGAAGAACTTCGTGCAATGATTTTTGCTTATAAAAAATCAAAAGAGGCGCCCAAGACAACTGATGAAAATAAAGAAGTGAAAAAAGAAGTGGAAGAAGAAATGAAAAATGAAATTAAAGACCCAGAAACAATCACCATCAACAAGGGGAAGAAGTGGGCAAAAACCTCTTTTGTTTGCGGTCTGCTTTCGTTGATTTTTTTGATTGTGCCCGGCGTAAATGTAATTCTTGCTTTGGTTTTCTTTTTAGTCGCCTTTATCGGCTTTGGCCAATGTGCAGGTCAAAAAAGCAATTTGGCACTTACCGGAGTTGTTTTGGCAATTGTGGCAATCTTCGGCGCGTGGGCATATAATAGTATGCTGGCTCCTATGATTGGTCAGATGCTTGGCTTGGCAGGTTCTGCATTTTAACAAAACACCGAATCGATAATAGCAGTAATAGTAACAAACCGACAGTTTTACTGTCGGTTTTTTTAAAGAGGTGAGATATGAAAAAATATCGTTTAGTGATTTGGATTTTAATTTTATGTGTTTGCTTTGGCGCTTGTGCACCGACGGGTGAACCAACCGACATACAAACCAAAACACAACTTAAAATTCACATTATTGATGTCGGCCAGGGGGACAGTTCTTTTATTGAACTTCCTGATGGAACGACACTGTTGATAGATGCGGGCGAGCGTGACTACGGTAAACAAGTGGTGGACTATATTGGAAATCTCGGATATAAACGAGTGGATTATCTGGTTGGCACACACCCTCATTCTGACCATATCGGTGGGCTACAGTATGTGGTAGAGCAACTGCAAATCGGCAAAATTTATATGCCCAAAAAATCAAGTACTACCGCTACTTTTAAAAATTTATTACTCGCAATTAAAAATAAAAATTTGAGTATAGAAACGGCAAAGGCAGGTAAAAACATTGTCGGTAATGAAGATTTTAGTGTAGATATCATTTCTCCTGTCAATGATAATTACGGTGATGAAATGAACCTTTACTCTGCTGTTATCAAAATTACTTATGAAAAGATGCGCTTTCTGTTTATGGCAGATGCAGAAACGGAAAACGAGGAACAACTCGGAGGTGTTTCAGCGGAGTTTGTGCGGGTAGGACATCACGGCAGTAATACCTCATCGGGAGCCGAGTTTGTGCGGCGCGTAGGAGCAAAGATTGCAGTTGTATCCGTGGGAAAAGACAACTCTTACGGGCTTCCCAAAGACAAAATTTTAAAGCGTTGGCAAGATATGGGTGCTACCCTTTATCGAACCGATGAGATGGGAAGTATGACTTTTGTCAGCGATGGACAAAGCATCTCCGTCGGAGAGGCGGTTTATACCGATATTGCAGAAAATAATGAACAGGGCAAAGGGGAATGGGTGCTGAACACTTCATCAAAGAAGATTCACTCTCCCGACTGCTCGTCAATATCCAAAATTAAATCTGATAACAAAGAGGTGTCCAATCAAACGCTTGCCGTTCTTTTCAATGAAGGATATACTTTATGCGGCATCTGCAAACCTGAGGAGGAATAATGATGAGATTAGTTATAGACCGTATTGAAGGGGAATGGATTGTTGCACAAATGCCTGACGAAAATATGTTGCAACTTCCCAAAACATTGTTACCCGAGGCAGTAGAGGGGGACGTTATTGTAATAGAAATTGATGCTGCCGAGCGTACGAAAAGGCAGCAGGCGGTTGAGGAATTAATGAACGAACTATTTACCGATTAGGAGGCGTTTATGAAAAATGAAGTTACGGTAAGCACGCATCCCTTTCGAGAGGAATGTTTCGGTGACTATATAAATAAAGAGTTCATTTGTCTGAGCAGTAGTCTTTCTGTAAAACAAGCCATGCGTTCACTAACCGAACAAGCGGGCAACTGTGAAGATGTGGATATGCTTTTTATCGTAGATGATAAAGGTCGCTACTTGGGTGCTATGGAACTGAAAAGTTTGATTATAGCGCGGGAGGGAACTGCACTTTCAGCATTGATTGATGAACAGTATCCTTTTGTGTTTGAAAGTCGGCCGATTGATGAGAATATCGAGCAACTGAAAAGTTTTGCCAAAGGCTCGTTGCCTGTATTAAACGAAGAATATCGTTTGGTGGGCGTGATTAGCGTCGAAAAAATGCTGGATATTTTAGATGAGGAATTTGGTGAAGACTATGCAAGACTGGCAGGTCTGACCGATGAGGAGGACTTGGAGGAGCGACTGGGCGAAAGTATGAAAAAAAGACTGCCGTGGTTATCTATCCTGTTAGTATTGGGTTTGCTGGTGTCTTCGGTAATTGGTATGTTTGAGCAGATTATTGAGCAGTTAACACTGATTGTTTGCTTTCAGTCCTTAATACTGGGAATGGCGGGCAACGGGGGGACACAGTCATTGGCAGTAACGGTGCGTTTGCTTACGGCAGAAGCACTTTCTAAGAGAGAGCGACGAAAGTTATTATTAAAAGAAATACGTGTCGGATTTGTAAATGGCGGAGTGTTGGCGGTGCTATCCTGCATCGGTATCGGACTTTATATTTCGGGTTTTCAGGGACAGTCGGGTACAGTGGCGTTTGCCGTCAGTGCTTGTATCGGAATTGCGCTTTGGTGCGCGATGACACTTTCGGCAGCTACGGGAACACTGATACCGCTGATGTTTAAGCGTATGGGAGTAGACCCTGCAGTAGCAAGTGGTCCACTGATTACCACCCTCAATGACCTTGCAGCCGTGTTGATTTACTATGGTCTTGCCTGGTTGTTGCTAATTCAAATGCTCGGACTTGGTTTCTAAATTATAACTTGGAAAAATCCACTGGTTGACGAAAAATGTCCAATCTTGTATAATAAACTTAGTTTTTGGAAAGGTTATATTATGTTGAAACGTTTAACAAGTTTATTATTGATTGTGATTATATGTGTATCACTTCCGTTTTCTGCGGCGGCAAGGTCGGTCATTTTGAATGCATCACAGGTGGATGCCACTGCTTTTACAGAACTTGCCCCTCTTGCTGCCAAATTACAGAAAATATTTGCAGGTCAGATAGGGCTTTATGCTGACAATAAATTTACCAAAGAAGTTATACTACCGCTGGGCATTTCTATGTCCACCTCTCAGCAATTTTATGTTCCAAACGGTAAAAGTGTAACCGCCGGTAAACAATGCTTTATTTATGCTAATGCGGTATATAATGATTTGTTTGGAGAAACGGTAGGCAGAGGGAGTAATCTTCTTTATTCAAAGGTCGTTTTGTCGGGTGGAAACAAACTTTCTTATGAAAAAATGAAACAAGCAGGTGTCACTACCGGCGCGTATATGCGAACCACGGAGAAATCCGATGGCAGTTATGACGGGTACAGTGGTCACAGTATGCTGATTCTTTGTTATGATGCTGAAAGTATTACCTTTTTGGAAGGAAATGCTGACAATAAAGGTTTGATACGCATTACCATAGAAAGTTGGAAGGAGTTCAACACCTCTAAACTGGAGGGAAAAGGCCGCTATCTCTGTCATATCGTTCAACCAACAACCAAGCATTATGAGTCTTTGTACTTAGATGCGGCAGGAGTGTTCGAGGATATCAATGCAAACGATTGGTTTTATCAGAACGGAGCGGTCAACTTTGCATATTCTAATGGCATTTTTCACGGTATAACGAAAACGCGTTTTGAACCCAACGCTGCGTTGACACGCGGAATGTTGGTAACAGTATTGGGCAGAATGCGTGGCATCACAACCGATTTTGTAAAGGAAACAAACTTTACAGATGTGGATAAGAGTCAGTACTATGCGCCTTTTGTCGCCTGGGCAAGCAGTGAAGGTTTGGTCCAAGGATTTGAGGACGGCACTTTCCGACCTAATGAAAAAGTAACGCGGGAGCAACTTTGTACGGTGATGGCACTCTTTTGTGACGCTCCGCAAACGCAAGGGGAACTTTTTGCTGACGATGCGGATATTGCCGATTGGGCACGACCGTATGTGTATGCCTGTAAAGAAATGGGTATCATTTCGGGAAAACCAAAAAATGAAGTTTATGTGTTTGACGGAAAAAGCGGTGCTACCAGAGCGGAAGTTGCAACGATACTTTATAATATTGAAAAAATGTAACTATACCCCACAGAACGTTGGTCTGTGGGGTATAGTTTTTTTATGTTTGGAAAAAATGTAGATAGGTGGAAATATGTGATTTGGAGGAAAAAATGAAAAACTTTACAACAAATCATAGCATTAATAAAGAGTGGATTGCCAGACAGTTTGAGCGTTCTGCAACCTTTCGGCAACGCTCGGTCATCAACGCGCATCATCCGCATCTGCCCATAACTTTGTTTTATTTTGATTCTATGGTCAATGGTGACAGACTCAACCGTGATGTAATCACAGCGTTGTGCCGAGAAAAACTTCCTGCTGGAGAAGAGGATTTGGCACAGCGTGTGGCAGAGGGGATGCTATATGCGGGAACACAGGAGTTTTCAGATCAAACACATAAGGCGGCGGTTCAAATTGCGTCAGGCGATTGTGTGATATTGGTGGGTGATTGCCCGCGTGTCATCATACTGGACTTAAAAGGAATGGCAATGCGTGGCATAGAACAACCGGATGGAGAGGTAAGCGTTGCAGGTTCTCACGAAGGATTTAACGAAAATATTATTTCTGCTTTGGCGCTGATAAAAAAGCGTCTCAGTACTCCGAAACTGCGTGCAGAACTGATAAAATTGGGTGAACAGTCCCATACTGCAGTCTGTGTAATGTATCTGGAAGGGGTTGTCAGGGATGCGATTGTAAGACAAGTGTTGTCGCGTATCCGTTCTATCTCAATAGACGGGGTATGGGATGCCAATTATATTATTGAGATGATATCAGGTAACCGAAGTTTGCTTTTTCCAAGCGTAGGTAAAACGCAGCGGCCCGATGTGGCGGCAGATAAATTGTGCGAGGGGCGGGTGGTTGTACTCGTTAACGGCTCGCCGATTGCCTTGTGTTTACCTTTTTTCTTTACAGAGAATTTTCAAACAGCCGATGATTATTATTTAAATCAACCTTATGCCAATGTCGGACGGGTGTTAAGATTGGTTGGATTTTTTCTTGCTGTTTTGGTGCCCGGAGCATTTATTGCAATGATGTTGCATCATGCTCCGATGTTGCCCGCCGAACTGATGTACAGTATAGCGGCGGCAGGCAGAGGCGTGCCCATCGGTCCATTGTGGGAAATGATACTATTGTTTTTGGTGTTTGAAACTTTGCGGGAAACAGGCTCACGAATGCCTGAGGCGGTAGGACTTGCGCTGAATATTGTGGGTGCGATTGTGTTGGGTCAGTCAGCAGTGGAAGCAGGATTTGTCAGCGCACCGATGGTGATTGTCGTTGCGTTTTCGGGGACAGTAGGACTGATGGTGCGAGAGTTGCGCGGCACGGTGTTTTATTTACGGCTTGGCTTTATCGCGGCAGGAGCGTGGCTGGGTTGGTTTGGCATCAGTGCATTACTTTTGTTGATGTGGGCATATCTTCATTCGCTTAAAACCGTCGGACTTCCGTATATGTATACGTTTTCTCCGCTGTATTCTTTAGTAAAACAAGATGTTTTTATGCGTAGTAAAATTCCATTTATGAATTTCAGACAAAGAAAATTAACCAAAAACCATAGGAGGCAGGTAGAAAGGTGAAATGGTTAAGACCATACTTTAAATATATGGCTGTGGGAGCGTTGGTATTGTCATTGTTTTTAGCGAAATCAAATGATGGGCTCAGTGCGGTGCAGGATGTGGCGGGAATTTCTATTGATGATGTGAACAAGGATGGCTATTTGTTTGGCTTAGAACTTGCCGTAACCGACAAGGAAAATTCCTTTACAGTAAAATCGGAACTGATGCAGGTCCGCGCCAAAAGTTTACAGGAAGCATTACGACTTGCAGGGCTTCAAAATGAGTATCCTTTGGTGCTCACACACGGTAGTTTGATTGTCATTCATCCCGATTTGCTGGGGCGAGATATTGAAAAGATATCACAGATGCTTTTGGAGGATTGGAGGGGGCAGACGCGCACATTTATTGTGGTGTCTGATAATTGCAAAGCGGTTGACATTTTGCGCGCCGATGAGGGAGAGAACCTCAGGGCGTCGCAACTTTCAGGGCAGATACTTCGCGCGGTTAAAAACGGAGAAATCAAATCACTTCGTGCACTGGATACTGCCTCTCGCTATCTCAGAGGCGATGAAATCACCTTGCCGTTGGTGACGCCCAACGGCAAGGGCTATCGAATCAGTGGCAGTGTGGATATCAGAAAGGCGGGTTAATTTGAAAGAAACCGTTTTAACAAAAGGAAAAAGTTTTTTTGCGGCTTTTTTGGCAAGTACAGCATCGGTGGTATGGCTGTGTATGTTTACAGTTGCGTTATGGCAGATATTGCTGATTTCGGTACTGGCAGTTATAGTGGTATTTCTGCCTCTCAAACAAGCGGAAACAGTAACGCGGTTGTTTTGGGTCATTTCCAGCGTCGCTTCGTTTGCAATAGGGGTAAAACTGATGGGCCGTTTGCATACGGAAACACCTCTGTGGAGTTGGTGGCTCGGGTGGGGCATATTGCTTATATTGCTTTGCTATCTTGGGAAAGATGCTTTGTATGAATGTGCTGTACTGCCTGCTATGCTTTTTGGGGTAGCACTTTTGTTATCTTTTGGAAGCAGTCTTGCTTCTTTTGACGGAGCGATTGAATGGCGCGGTAGTCCGTGGCAATGGACAACGGGCGGTGCAGTGTTGCTTGTTGGAAATATATTAATGGGACTGGAAATTGCTCCTCATAAAAATGCGGCAAAAGCCGGGGCATTGACAGGGGTGCTGGTCTGGGGACTGGTAGCACTCATACCTCTGATTATGTGGACAGGGGAAGCAATCGGTATTGTCAATTTTGCACTGCCGTTCGGTTGGCAACGACTGGATTTGATTTCATTTATGGGGTGCCCTGATGTGTTGCTGTGTGCGATGGTAGCAGTGTCTGCCTTGTGGTTGAGCGCGTGCGGTGTGACCACACTGATGAAACTGAAACAAGAATAGAATCATTTTAATTCTTTACAAACATATCCTTTTGTAATATAATCTATGTAGTTATTTGTATGAAAGGAGCAGTTTATGAAGAAAAAAGGACAAAGCGCAACTTATGTAATCATACTTGCCTGTATTCTCTTGACTAAGGTGCTGGGAATGCTGCGCAATTCTTTTTTATCTGCGGCATACGGTACGGGGACAGAGGCTACTGTATTTCAGGCAATCAGTAAACTGCCTTTGACATTATATGATGTAACACTCGGCACAGCAATTATCAGTGCCTTTATTCCTGTTTTTAACGAGATTTTTACCAAAGAAGGAAAAGCATCGGCGGAAAAATTTGCGGGTAATTTTATGACATTGGCGGGCTCTTTTACCGCATTGATATGTGCACTTGGAATGGCTTTTCCGAAAGTCTTTGTCAAACTCGTAGCTTCGGATTTTAATGAGGAACGTTTGGCTTTGGGCGTGGAGATGACACGCATTATTTTGCCGGTTATGCTGTTTGCGACTGTTACCTATATTTTTATCGGCATATTGCAGTCTTATGGACAATTTACGGCACCTGCCCTGGTATCCTTGTTTACCAATCTTGCCATTATCGTTTATTTTGTCTGCTTTAATAAATGGTTTGGTATTATGGGGTTGGCAGTTGCTTTTACAATCGGTTGGGTGCTGCAACTGCTGTTCTTATTTCCCTTTATTTTGAAAAAGAAATTTCGTTTTTCATTGAATTTTGAGTTGTCCGGCAATATCAGACGCGTACTTTTGCTGACTTTGCCGTTATTTATCACCTCTTTGGCACAACCAATTAACACGATTATCTCCACTCGTCTTTCTTCGGGACTGGAGGAGAGGGCGATGAGTATTCTCAACTACTCTTATGATGCCTATTTTATTTTGGCGGCAGTATTTGCGAGTGCCATGACCAATTTGTATTTTCCGGAACTCAGCCGTCGGTTTGCGGCAGGGGATACTCTCGGCAGTGCCGAAATCGGAGGCAAAATGCTTAAAACCGTTACCTCTATTGTTTTGCCCATTTCTGTTTTTATGATTGTATGTGGCGAACCGGTCATTCGTATTCTATATCAGAGAGGTGGTTTTACCGCACAGGATACTGCGGCGGTAGCAGGCAGTCTGGCTATATACTGTGTGGGTATGCTCGCTTTGTCTTTTCAAGAAATATTAAATAAATATTTTTATTCTATGCAAAAGACATACTATCCGATGTTGGCGGCACTGGGTGGCATTTTGCTGAATTTGTTGCTGAGTTATTGGTTTGTAAATATGTGGGGCGATTATCGGTTGCTGGCACTCTCTACCGTTATCAGCGGTTGGTTTATGGCACTAATGCTGATGTTGTTTGCTCGCATTAAAGTCAAGGCGTTGATAACAAAGAATTTGTTTATATCTTTCGGAAAAACATTGTTGGCTTCCGTAACACTTGGAGTCGGCGCATACGGCGTACGCTGGTTAATGGACGGACAGGGACTGCTGAGAAGTCTTACTTGTGCCGTTTCGGCGCTGTTGGTCGGTGCTGTATTATACTTTGCGGTACTGTGGCTGTTGCGCTCGGAAGAACTGATCGAGATTTTCTCTCTTTTGAAAAAGAGAAAGGGAGGAAATGAATGAATGAATAAAAAAATAAAGGATGTTTTAAAGGCAAGTCTGGTTTGCAGGGTAGCAGACAAAGTTGGCAAAAAAATCGGAGATTTTTTTGGCAGTTCTCGTTTGTTTGCTTGGTTTGCTCACGAAAGAGTGACCGGTATAAGCAAAACCGACCGACTGCTTGCCAAAGTGATTGATGGTAAATTCGGTGATTTTATTCGTTCCGGCAAATTGATGTCGCGGTTGTTTTTGATTGCGGAATTGCCATGGCTGTTTTTGATGCTGAGTCTGGCAGGAGCGATGGCTCTGCCCACTCTTGCTGTTATGATTTTTTCACTTATTACTTTGGCATTGACGGTGGTTGCCGTATTTTACAAAAAACTTTCTGTGCCTAAGGTCAACGGTGCCATTCGGGTGTGGCTTTTGTTTGCTTTGATAACACTGATTTTCACCGTAGTCAACTATGGAGGCATCAAGGGAATATTGGCAGGTGGTATTCGCTTTTGTATGTTGCCGCTGTTGCCGTGCGCCTGGATTATATTAAATGACAAAAAGCGGGTGTGGCGTACCTTGTGGGTATTCTCAGGAGCAACGCTTGCCGTTTCTCTGTATGGCGTGTATCAGTTCTTTTTTACAACACTGAGCACAAAGTGGACAGATACCAAACTATTTGACGAAGACTTTGGCCGTCTGACAGCCACCTTTGAAAACCCGAATGTTTACGGTACATTTTTACTGATTGCCATACCTATCTTGTTGATAGCGGCAATTTTTGCAAAAGGATGGCACACTAAAGTGTTCTTCGGTGTCAGCACCGCGCTTGCTACCGTCAATATGTTTTTAACCTATTCCCGCGGATGTTATGTTGCGCTTTTTATTATTCTGGCAATCCTTCTGATTTACAAAGGAAAAGGTTGGCTTTGGGCAGGTATAGGTGCGGCGGCACTTTCACCGCTTTATTTACCGGAAAGCGTTTTGCAGCGCATAACGAGCATCGGCAATCTTGCGGATGGCTCTGTTTCCTATCGAATCAATATCTGGAAGGGCGCATTTGCAATGTTTCAAAGATATTGGTGGATGGGAGTCGGCATCGGGGATGCTGCTTTTGAAAGCATCTATCGAAGTGAGGCACTTGCGGAGATGGAGGGCGCCCTGCATGCACATAATTTATTCCTGCAAATTGCCTGTGAGTCCAGTATATTGGGTTTAATCGTTTTGATATTGTTCGTTTTATATACTTTTCGTAGCGGTATTTCTGCTATGCAAAATACAAATGGATTTGCCAAATGGATGCGACTGACGATGGTTGCTTGTTGGATTGGTTTGCTCATACAGGGAGTAACAGATTATATTTTTTATAATAATAATCTTTTTGCTATTATGATGATTATGCTGGGGGCAATGGTGACCTCGGGGGGAAATGAGTATGAATAAGAAATACCACTTTTTCGGTAAAATACCGGTGGTAGATGTTTTAGTTGTGATTTTGATACTTGTGTTGGTGACAGGGAGCATATACTTTTTAACCAGAGGTCAGGTAAAAGAACAGACCGGTACTCAAGCACAGGTGGAAAAAGCCTATCCCTTTGATGCGGTGTTTTGTGTAGAAAATATCACATCGGAACAATATGAATTGGTAGAGATAGGGGACAAACTATACCTGGATAACGGTACATATGTCGCAACGGTTACCAAAAAAGAAAATAAGCCACATTGTAAATTTGCTTTTGATTCCAAGACAGGACAGTTGGTTAAAACCGAGATGGAGGGGCGCCTTGACCTTTTGATTACTGTGAAAGGTCAAACAAACGAAAGAGGTAGAGAAGGAATCTTTATTGACAAAAAGCGGATAGCCTACAACAACCGTATTGCATTGGGAAACGAAAAGTATTTTTGGGGAATGTTGACGGTGGATATCACCAGAGAGGAATTGTAATATGAAAAACGAAAAACTCTTTGGTAAGATATCACTTATTGATTTGGCAGTTGTTACTTTGATTATCTTGTTATTATCTGCGGCAGCGATTCGTCTTTTCTTTTTTCCCACACCGGAAAAGGCAATTCAAGCCACCGAAAAGGTAGAGTATGAACAGGTAGAACGAGAGATAACACTTTCTGTTGCCAATATCAGTCATCAAATGTTAAGTGATGCACTTGAAATTGGAGATGTGCTGATGGTTTCGCAACAAGCATTTGGGGAAATTACACATTTGGAACGCGCACCTTACACCGGTACTTATGTTTTGAATGACGGTACTACTGTCACCGTTGAACTTGGAAATGCATATAATTATAATGTCAAAGTCAAAACAAAATTACTTCGTAAAGATGGCTTTTTGCGTACCACCCAAAATGATTCGGTTGCCGTCGGAAAAACGCTGGTAATTTCAACTGAGTATTTTTACGCGCATGCAGTTGTTACGGATATTCAATAATCTGTGTAAAATATACACATTTTGTACCGAGACCAACTCGACTCTTTTTGGCTATATGTGACAAAACTGTAGCTTTTTTATTGACTTGAAGTTTAAAAAGAGTTATGATAAACACACATATTATGTTAGGGAGGAATTACATTGTATTCCAAGGAAATTACCGTAAGTAACGAAGTGGGTCTGCACGCCAGACCGGCAACTTTTTTTATTCAAAAAGCAAATGAGTATAAAAGTTCTATTTGGGTTGAGAAAGAAACACATCGCATCAATGCAAAGAGTTTGCTTGGCGTGTTGAGTTTGGGTATCATCAAAGGTACAACTATTACCATTGTGGCAGACGGTGTAGATGAGCAAATGGCAGTAGATGCGCTGATTGATTTGATTGAAAACAACTTAGGATAACTTTAAACGGCAATACTTTGTGTATTGCCGTTTTTACTATTTCAAAATAACGGGGGGGTGAGCAGAATGAGCAGAGAGCAATGTCTTGCAAAAGTAAAAATGTTGCCAAAAGTGCCGGGCGTTTATATAATGAAAGACCGTGACGGTAAGATTATTTATGTCGGAAAAGCAAAGAATCTTTACAATCGTGTCAGTCAGTATTTTGTCGGAGAGCACACGCTGAAAGTACAGAAAATGGCAAATCAGATTAATGACTTTGATTATATTCTTGCTCCCAGTGAAGTACAAGCACTCATTTTGGAAAATAATCTTATTAAATTGCACCGTCCTAAGTATAATATTCTACTAAAAGATGATAAAAGTTATCCGTATCTTGCGCTGAACAAAAATGCAAAATGGCCATACCTGATGCTTTGTAGAAAACGGGAGAAAGACGGAAAAATATATTTCGGACCGTTCTCATCCGGTAAAACGGTCCGTCAGATAAAACGGCAGGCGGAGCAACTGTTCGGACTTGTGACCTGTAATGTCCGTGTTGGGTCAAAGCCTTGTTTGTCCTATGATTTGGGGCATTGTTGTGCACCTTGCAGGGGAGATGTTTCTGCTGAGGAATATGCAAAGCGTGTTGAAAATGCACTTTCGTTTTTGAAGGGCGATTATAAAAAGACCCTTGCCGCATTGAAGGATGAAATGACTTTTGCGGCACAAAATCTTGAATTTGAAAAGGCGGCGGCACTCAGAGACAGGGTGCGCAGTATTGAAAAATTGGGGCAAGAGCAGGTTATGGTGTTGGCTCCCGATATTGATGAGGATGTTTTCGGTATCGCGGAATATGAGGATAAACGATGTGTTTTGGTTATGCAAATTCGTGGCGGCAAACTTTGCCGTCAGGACCGATTCTTTTTTGAAACGCCGGAAGGGGACGAACTTTCCTTTATTCAGCAGTATTACAGTGATTGTTGTGAAATTCCGCCACGCGTTGTCTGTGAAAGCGAGCCGGGACAAGCGTTGACCCAGTGGCTTTCGGAAAAGCGTGGAGGGAAAGTTAATTTTATTGTTCCCAAACGAGGAGAACAGGTGCGTTTGATGCGGCTTGCAAAGGAAAATGCGGCAGAAGGATTGCAAATGCGCCGTTCTCTAAAGGAACAACAAGACCGTGTCAGTGTGGCACTGGGAGAATTTCTGGGAATGAATCGCGCACCGCGTCGCATTGAAATGTACGATATTTCCAATTACGGTGAAGATGCGATGGTCGGCGGAATGATTGTGTGGCAAAATGGAGGACTTAAAAAAAGTCAGTACCGTCGATTTGCTGTTGAAAAACAGGGACAAGTTGATGATTATGCCGCGACCCGACAAGTGCTTTCCAGAAGGCTGGAAGATTTCAAGCAACAAAAAGCAGGGTTTTCTGAGCCGCCCGATATCATTTTGCTGGATGGCGGAAAGGGACATATTTCAGCAGTGCAAGATGTAGTGAGCGCATATCTGCCAGAGTGCAAATTATTTGGATTGGTGAAAGACGGCAGGCATCGTACACGTGCGCTGGTCAATGTAAACGGCGAGGAAATTGGGCTGGTGGGTACACCTACTTGGTTTCGATTTTTTGCGCGATTGCAAGAGGAAGTGCATCGGTATGCCATCTCATATATGCATAAGCGCAAAAGCAAGCAAATGCAGGATGCAGCGCTTTTAAAAATTGCAGGGGTCGGCCCCAAGCGAATGAAAATCCTTTTTGAACACTTTAAAACTATAGAAGCAATTGAAATGGCAGAGTTGCAAGAATTACTCGCATTACCGGGATTGACTCAAAGCGCGGCAATAGCAGTTTATCGGCATTTTCATAAGGAGGGAGAAGCATGAGAATTATATCAGGGATACGGCGGGGCAAAAAACTGCTCGCCCCTGACGGTAACAATACCCGCCCTACTTTAGACAGGGTTAAGCAGAAAATGTTTGACTGTATTCAGTTTGATATAGCGGATAAAGAAGTGCTCGATTTATTCGCCGGCAGTGGTCAGTTGGGGCTGGAGGCACTTTCCCGCGGGGCAAAAAGTTGTCATTTTAATGACAGTGATTCAGCATCGCTGGCAGTGGTACAAAAAAATATTCAAGCATGCGGATTTGAAAAAATATCAAGCGTGACTTGCAATTTGTATACCGACTGTGTTACAATATGTAAGAAAAGAGGTATGCGATTTTCACTTGTGTTGCTCGACCCACCGTATGATAAGGAAATGCTTTACGATGCATTGGTGAAATTGAGGCAGGCAGACCTCTTACAACAGGGTGCACTCATTTTATGTGAATATTCCTCCGAGGAGGAGTTTGTTGTGCCCGAGGGTTATTGTTTGCTAAAGGAAAAACGCAGCGGATACGCGGCGTTTGCCATCGTTGAGAAGGGGGAATAGAAGTTGACCATCGCAATATGTCCCGGTTCCTTTGACCCGGTCACCAAAGGGCATCTTGACATCATTCATCGTGCCGCCAGTATGTTTGATAAAGTGATTGTGGCGGTATTGCATAACTCCAAGAAAAACCCTGCCTTTACGGTGCAAGAACGAATGGAAATGATTGAAAAAGTTACCTCGGAGTTACCCAATATTGAGGTTGCTACCTTTGACGGACTACTGGCTGACTTTGCGCGTATGCGCGGAGCCACGGTGCTTGTGAAAGGTTTGCGTGCAGTGTCCGACTTTGAATATGAATTTCAAATGGCGCTTGCCAATCGTAAACTGAATCCCGAACTTGAAACGGTATTTATTACCACCAAGGCGGAGAATATGTATCTTGCCTCATCACTTGTTAAGGAAATCGCGCGCAACGGCGGCAATATTGGCGATTTTGTGCCCGACTGTTTGCGTGAGGAAATACAAAAAAGATTAGTAAAGGGGAAATAACAATGAATTTTGAAGAACTCATCAACGCTATGGAAGACATGGTGGAAAATTCTTGGTCCTTGCCTTTGTCCGGTGGAAAAAGCGTAGTCGATTCCTCCCAAATTCTTGAGTTTATAGAGGATATGAGAATTGCACTGCCCGAGGAGATTAAACGATCCCGTCAGATTATGGCGCAGCGTGACGATATTATCTCCCGCGCCAAAAACGAAGCAGAGGCAATCATTGGCGCTGCAAATACACA
>JAZRAZ010000153.1:0-4737 GCA_045634825.1 Eubacteriales bacterium
GGGCATAGGGGTGTTGACAGGTTCGCCGGCCCCGGTGACAGTTGTAGTGGAGGCAGGGCTCGGAGTTGCCGCGGGGGCGGGAGCAGGCGCAGGGGCAGCAGGGGCGGGAGCCACGGGAGATAGGGCTTCATATTCACTTAAAAGCATGGCGTTGCCGTGCTCTACCTCAATTTCATAGGTGCGTCCTTCTAAAGTGATTTTGTATTTCATTACTCTTTAACCTCCTGAATGGATATAAAACGAAGTTCATTGATGGGTTTGCCGGTTTTTTCGGCAACGATTGCCATCAGCATTGCCGCGGTTTTGGGCGGTACACCGTTGAGTTTGATTTTGCCGGCAGAGCCGGGTGCATAAGCGGTGAGAGTTTGCATATCTGATGGGGTTTGTTCTGTTTGCTCCGCACAGGCGGCTTTGTTAGAGAGCGATTTGCGAATCACCATTATGATGACGATGATTGCCAGTGCCGCCAACATCGCCAGCGCAATGTAATCGGGTTGTGCGTTGTTTGGCATACTTTTTCCTCCTATTATTTTGACAGTTTTCTTTGAATCAGTTTTACAAATTCAACAATCGGAATGACGGCAAAGCCCAGTGCAATCGCAATCGCGTATTCAACGATGCCGACGCCGGTGAGTCCAAAAGCGCCTGCCAGCAGAGGTATTTCGCACACCGCGGTAGTGGCAACAAAGGAACCAAGCATTGCAAGCCACAATACCTTGTTATGAGAATGCATTGAAAAGATACTGCCGCGTTGAGAGCGCATATTGAAAGAATGGAACACTTCTGCCATAGACATCGTCAGAAATGCCATGGTAACGCCGTGCGCGTTGTTGACAAACTGCCAGGTGCCTGTCTCAATAAAGCAACCGATAAAGTAGGAGGCGAGGGTCAGCACCGAAACCAGTGCACCTTGATAGAAAATATCTATTGCCATACCGCCTGCAAAAACGCCTGCTTTGGCATCGCGCGGCGCGCGGCGCATAATGTCTCTTTCTGCGCTTTCCATACCCAAGGCTAAGGCAGGGAAAGTGTCGGTCACCAGGTTAATCCACAGCAGGTGCACCGGCTCCAGAATGGTAAATCCGATGAGGGTTGCAACAAAAATAGAGATAACTTCACTCATATTACTGCCGAGTAAGAATTGAATGGCCTTGCGGATGTTATCATAAATACGACGGCCTTCTTCCACGGCACCGACGATGGTGGCAAAGTTATCATCGGTCAGCACCATATCGGCAACATTTTTGGTAACATCCGTACCGGTGATACCCATACCGACACCAATGTCAGCACTCTTGATGGAGGGGGCATCGTTGACACCGTCACCCGTCATCGCGGTGACAAAGCCTGCCTTTTTCCAGGCATTGACAATGCGGGTCTTGTGCTCGGGTTGCACACGGGCATACACGCCGATGCTTTGGAATTTTGCTTCAAAGGTCGCGTCATCCATTTGGTCCAGTTCGCTGCCGCTGACCGCCTCGGTGTTTTCGTCAAGAATTCCCAGTTCTGCGGCGATGGCGCGTGCAGTATCGATGTGGTCACCGGTAATCATAATGGCGCGTATGCCGGCACCGCGGCACTCACAAATAGCGTCTTTTACTTCGGGACGCACCGGGTCAATCATACCGCAAATGCCGATAAAGCATAAATCTTTTTCGAGATTTTCGGGGGTACAGTCAGGCGCGTCTGTATGCTCGCGTTTGGCACAGGCAAGAACTCTGAGTGCTTTGTCTGCCATCGCCTTAGCGGCGGCAAAAATTTCGTTTTTATATTCTTCGGTTAAGGGCAACACTTCTCCGTCTTTAAGGTAATGGGTGCAACGGGAAAGCAGTACATCCATACCGCCCTTGGTGTATTGAACAATGCCGCTTTCGCTCTGGTGAACGGTGGACATCATTTTTCTGCCCGAATCAAAGGGTGCTTCACCGATACGGGTAAAGGATACCTTTAGTTCGTTTTTATTCAGACTCAGTTTGTTTGCCCAGACGACCAGTGCCGCTTCGGTGGGTTCACCGGTAACTTCACCGTTGCTGTCAATTTCCGCATCCGAGCAAAGTGCCATCGCCGAGGCGGCAAGGTTTTCATCCGCACCGAAATAATCTACAACGGTCATTTTATTCTGGGTCAGAGTGCCTGTTTTATCCGAACAGATAATTTGTGCACAACCCAGTGTTTCAACCGCGGTGAGTTTGCGGATAATGGCTCCGCGTTTACTCATATTGGTAACACCGATGGACAATACAACCGTAACCACGGCGGCAAGTCCCTCGGGGATAGCGGCAACGGCAAGAGAAACGGCTACCATAAAGGAATGTAAAATGGTGCCGACTTCCAGTCCGTCACGCAATAACTGTACGCCGAAAACCAAGGCGCAAATGCCCAGCACCAACCAGGTCAGAATACCGGAGAGTTGATGCAGTTTGATTTGCAGAGGAGTCTGACCTTCCTCGGCGGCAGTCAGGGCACCTGCAATTTTGCCCATTTCGGTATCCATACCGGTGGCGGTGACAACGGCTTTGCCACGACCGTACACAACGGTGCCGCCCATATAGACCATATTCTTTCTGTCACCCAGCGGTACATCTTCGCCGCCGAGTCCCAGAATATCGATAATTTTATCTACCGGTACACTTTCGCCCGTCAGCGCCGCTTCCTCTACTTTCAGAGAAGCACTTTCCAAAAGTCTTGCATCAGCGGGTACTGCATCGCCTGCTTCCAGTGCGATGATGTCACCTACCACCAAGGTTTCGCTGGGAACGATTTGCAACATACCGTCACGAATGACTTTACAGGTAGCAGCGCTCATTTCCTGCAGTGCTTCAATGGCTTTTTCCGCCTTGCTTTCCTGATATACACCGAGAACGGCGTTAATCAGCACGACCGAGAGAATGATGATAACATCGGCAAAACTCTCTCCTTCCAGTACAGCCATTACACCGCTGATGGCGGCGGCAACCAGAAGAATGATAATCATCGGGTCGGTCAGTTGTTCAAAGAAACGACGGATAAGGCTTTTGCCTTTGGCAGCCTCCAGTTTGTTGGGACCGTCTTTTTCCAGACGAGTGCGCGCCTCTTGGCCACTCAGTCCCGTTTCGGTGGTGGCAAGAGAGGAAAGGATTTCATCGGGGGCATTGTTGTAAAACTTCATCTTTTTCTTCCTTTCATTATTAAATAAAAACCCGAGTCAGCAGACTGCTTACTCGGGCGCCGTTTGATTACTCTTGAGAAAGCAGGACATAACTTGAGTCTTGCATTTTAAAGTGTACCCAGATTTTCAATAAATCGGTTGTTGAGAACACTGCATATTGAAATTAACGAATATGCTTGCTACTCCCTCAGGAATTACTAACATTATTATATGCATATTTTTTCCAAAAAGTCAAGTTAATAAACCACGAATTTTGCGACAAAATAAATGTAAAGGAGCGTGTTTTGATGGAAGTTGCGGCAGGAAAAGGAACGTTAATTCTCAAAAACGGTGTATATGTCATCGGCAGGGGCAACTGCGTTGGCAAAAAAGAGGGAGAGGGACCGCTTGGGAAAGAATTTGATTGTATTGAAACTGATGAATATTTAGGAGAAGACAGTTTTGAAAAGGCGGAAATGAAGTTACAGCAAACCGCCCTTCAAAACGCATTGATGCGCTGTAATCTCGAACAAAAAGATTTGGATATTCTGGGGGCAGGGGATTTGCTCAATCAATGCGTGGCATCGGGATACAGCGTCAGGGAAAGCGGGGTGCCGTTTATCGGATTGTACGGGGCGTGCTCAACGATGGCACTTTCCACATTGAATGCCACCCTTTGTCTTTGCTCCGGCTTGGCACAGACCGCAGCGGCGATGACCAGTTCGCATTTCTGCTCGGCAGAACGGCAGTTCCGTTATCCGCTGGAATACGGTGGACAACGTCCGCCCAGTGCACAATGGACGGTAACGGGGGCAGGGGCACTGATTCTTTCGACTGCTCGTACTTCTTGTGTACGGGTGCGCGGTTTGCAGGTCGGTAAAGTGGTGGATTACGGAATATCCGACATCAATAATATGGGTGCCGCTATGGCGCCGGCGGCAGTGGATACCTTGCAGAGTTTCTTTGAGAATACACATACGCGACCGCAGGATTTTGACATCATTGTAACGGGTGATTTGGGGTACATTGGTGCGTCCATTCTCAAGGATATGCTTTTGCAAGAAGGGTATGATTTGGGAGAAAGGTATGAGGATTGCGGTAAACTGATTTTCTCCAAAGAGCAGGATGTGCACGCGGGCGGCAGCGGTTGCGGATGCAGTGGTGCAGTGCTGACGGCGCATCTTTTGCCCAAGTTGGAGAGAGGGGAGATAAAGCGGCTGTTGTTTGTTGCCACGGGCGCTTTGATGAGTCCCTTGACGGTACAACAAAAGGAAAGTATTCCCGGGGTGGCACATCTTATCTTTTTTGAAAGAGAGGAAAAGTAAATGAACTTTCTCAATGCTTTTATGGTCGGCGGACTGATTTGCGTGGCAGGGCAAATTCTCATAGATAAAACCAAACTTACACCGGCGCGGATTGTGGTGATGTTTGTTTCTGCCGGCGTTGTTTTGACGGCGCTCGGCGTCTATCAGCCGTTGGTGGAGTTTGCAGGGGCAGGCGCTACCGTTCCCTTAACGGGATTTGGCTATACGCTTGCCAAAGGCGTGCAGGCGGCAGTTGTAGAAAAAGGGCTTTTGGGCGCTTTTACGGGCGGTATCGGTGCCGCGGCA
>JAZRAZ010000154.1:0-2470 GCA_045634825.1 Eubacteriales bacterium
GTACCCGCATCTTTCCCGAGCGTGACGGTGCGGTGTTTACAGAACCTTTTGACGCTTCCAAGGTAGAGGACCCCTCTCTGATTATCTATGCCGCCATCCGTGAGTATGAAAACAATCTCATCATCACCAACGGCGACCAGACCGACACCGTGTATGAAGGTCTTGAAAACGGAATCAGTTTTCAAGGAGCACTGACCCAGCGTGAGTTTGAACCCGATGCTCCCAATCTCACTCCCCGTATCAGCGGTATGCTGACCTTTGCCGAGGGTGACTTTACCTATCAGATGAGCATCTTAAAGAGCGCCGATGCAGAAGGCACCGCTTGCAACCGCTATACCTTTAGTTATCCCTCTTTAAACGGACTGGGTCATTTTATTCACACCTATGTTTGCGACGGTGACCCCATTCCCACCTTCCAGGGTGAACCCGAGCGCATCAAGACGGACAATGATATTGATGCCTTTACCACATCTCTGTGGGATGCACTGGATGAAGACAACAAGATTTCCTTGTATGTCCGTTATGTCGACCTTGCGACCGGTGAGGTTGAAAATCGTATGATTAATAAAAACAAGTAAGGAGAACCGTGATGAAAGAATTTGAACTCAAATACGGCTGTAACCCCAATCAAAAGCCTTCTAAAATCTTTATGAAAAGCGGGGCAGAGTTGCCGATTAAAATTTTAAACGGCAGACCCGGCTACATAAACTTCTTAGATGCCTTCAATTCCTGGCAACTGGTAAAAGAACTCAAAGAGGCGCTGGGAATGCCTGCCGTTACTTCTTTTAAGCACGTCAGCCCCACTTCTGCGGCAGTTGGTATTCCGCTGAGTGATAATCTCAAAAAGGCTTGCTTTGTGGAGGACATTGAGGGACTGGATGAAAGTCCTCTTGCCTGCGCTTATGCCAGAGCCAGAGGAACCGACAGAATGTGTTCCTTTGGTGACTGGGTGGCACTGAGTGATGTTTGCGATGTTACCACCGCCAAAATGATTGCCCGTGAGGTCAGTGACGGTATTATTGCCCCCGGCTATGAGCCTGAAGCGCTGGAGATTTTGAAATCCAAGAGAAAGGGCGGCTACAACATTGTAGAAATCGACCCCGACTATGTTCCCGAAGAAGTTGAAACCAAAGATGTTTTCGGTATCACCTTTGAGCAAGGCAGAAACAACTTTAAAATCAACAAAGAACTTCTGGAAAATATCGTAACTGCCAACAAGGATTTGCCCGAGAGTGCGGTGCGCGATTTGATTATTTCTCTCATCACCTTAAAATATACTCAATCCAACTCCGTTTGCTATGCGGTAGACGGTCAGGCAATCGGCGTGGGTGCAGGACAGCAAAGCCGCATCCATTGTACAAGACTGGCAGGCACCAAGGCAGACACTTGGTTTTTGCGCCAGCACGAAAAGGTCTTAAATCTTCCTTTCAAGGCAGATATCCGCCGCCCCGACCGTGACAATGTCATTGACGGTTATATCAACAAAAACGAAGAAGATGTTTGCGCTGAGGGCAACTGGCAGAAATATTTTACCACCCGTCCCGAACCGCTGACCGACAAGGAAGCCAGAGAGTATCTTGACTCGATTGACGGTGTTGCCCTTGGGTCTGACGCATTTTTCCCGTTTAGTGACAACATTGAGAGAGCATACCGCAGCGGTGTTAAATATATTGCCGAACCCGGCGGTTCCATTCGTGACGATGCGGTCATCGAATGTGCCGACAAATACGGTATGACCATTTCCTTCACCGGAATGAGACTCTTCCACCATTAAGGAGAAACGAGTGTATGAAAATAATGGTTGTAGGTGGCGGCGGCAGAGAACACGCCATCATCAAAAAAATCAAAGAAAATCCCTCGGTCAGTGAAATCTATGCCCTGCCCGGTAATGGCGGAATGGCAGAAGATGCTACACTGGTGCCCATTGGCGCCAAGGACATTGATGCCATCGTAGATTTTGCAGTACAAAATAAAATTGACTATGCCATCGTAGCACCCGACGACCCGTTGGTACTGGGATGTGTGGATGCGCTGAAGGAAAAGGGCATTGAATCTTTCGGTCCCTCCAAAGCCGCCGCGATTATCGAAGGCAGTAAAGTCTTTTCCAAAAACTTAATGAAAAAATACGGTATTCCCACTGCCGCCTATGAAGTATTTGACGATATGGAAGCGGCTCTGGAGTATCTTGACTCAGCCCCCATTCCCACCGTCATCAAAGCCGACGGTCTGGCACTTGGTAAAGGCGTTATCATCGCGATGACCCGTGAGGAAGCCAAAGAAGCGGTGCGCTCGATGATGGAAGACAAGGTGTTCGGTGCCAGCGGCGACCACATCGTAATTGAGGAGTTTCTCACCGGCCCCGAGGTCAGCGTCCTGTCCTTTACCGATGGGGAAACTTTAATTCCGATGATTTCCTCTATGGACCACAAAACAGCAGGGGACAATGATACGGGTCTCAATACCGGCGGTA
>JAZRAZ010000155.1:0-6552 GCA_045634825.1 Eubacteriales bacterium
CGTCTTGGCGCAGGTATTCTATGCTTTGAGGGCGAGTTGGAGGGCGAAAACATCTTTACCTACGGTACCGAGCAGGATACCGCCAGTCAGATGAAACATCTCTTCTCCGCCCTTCGGAAATTTGATAAAACCGATGTGTGCGAGATTTATGCCCGCTGTCCCGATACAAAAGGCGTAGGTCTTGCCGTATATAACCGACTGCTCCGAGCAGCCGAATTTCAAACGCTGGAGGTGACAAAATGACACTGATTGGACTTTGCGGTCTAAGTGGCAGTGGCAAAACGCTGGTCGGCGGACTCTTTGCGATGCAAGGATTTGTTCACATAGATTGTGACAAATTGGTGCACGAGCGCCTTTATAAGCGCCCCGACGTACGCGAAAAAATCAAAACCCATTTTGGTGCAGAAATGCTTACCGAACAAGGCGTTGACCGCGCAAAACTGGGCGCCGTCGTTTTTGCCGACGAGCAAAAACTTGCTCAACTCAACGCCCTTGTCAAAGACGCCATTACCGAGGAAGTAATCGGATATGCCGAGCGTTGTGGCAGTGAATATGTACTGCTGGACGCGCCCACCCTGTTTGAAACGGGAATAGACAAAAAATGTGAGGCAGTCATCGGTCTGATTGCCCCCACCAACACCTGCATCGAGCGCATTATGAATCGCGATGGCATCACCAAAGAACAAGCCAGAGCGCGCCTTGCTCGTCAAAAAGGGGAAGAATTTTTAAGAAAACATTGTCAGTATATTCTCGTCAACGACGGAAACATCGTGGGGCTGACCAAAAAAGCCTTGCAACTGGCTGAACAAATCAAAAAAGGAGAAACGGTAAAATGAGTCACATTTACGAAAAGAAAAGCGTTTACGAAAACGGCTACCCCGTCGAACTGGGGGACAAGATTGCCAAAAAGTATCTTACCTTTTTAAAGGAAGGCACCACCGAGCGCAGATGCGTTAATTTCTTGACAGCCGAGGCTGAGCAAAACGGCTTTACCGCCTTTGAAAAAGGCAAAACCTATAAAGCAGGCGACAGAGTGTATCTGAACAATCGCGGCAAGGCGATTGCCTTTGTCGTCTTCGGTAAACAGCCCATAGAAAACGGCGTGCATATTGCCGCCGCACATATCGACTCTCCGCGGCTCGACCTCAAGCCCAACCCCGTTGCCGAACAAGAGGGTCTGGTACTGCTCAGAACCCACTATTACGGCGGTATCAAAAAATATCAGTGGACCGCCATTCCCTTGGCACTGGAGGGCGTTGTCATTAAAAAAGACGGTACGACGGTAGATGTCCACGATGACGATATTACCTTCTGCATCACCGACCTGTTGCCCCATCTGGCATACGCCCAAGCCGAAAAGACTCTGGGCAAAGCCATTGAAGGAGAAGATTTACGCGTACTGGCAGGCAGCACACCCAACCTCGAGGAGAAAAACGATAAAGTTAAAAGCGCTATCATCGACCTGCTTTATGAAAAGTACGGCATCGAGGAGGTTGACCTCCAATGTGCAGAACTGACCATGGTTCCCAAACTTGAGCCTGCCGAAGTCGGATTTGACAAGAGTATGATTGGCGCCTACGGTCAGGATGACCGCATTTGCGCCTTCACCGCATTTGAAGGCTTGTTAGAAGCAGAAACCCCCGAGAAAACAGCCATCGTCTTTTTGGCAGACAAAGAGGAGATTGGCTCCGAGGGTGTCAGCGGTATGCAGAGCAGATTTTTTGAGAGAATGTTGTCCCTCATTTCCTGCGGTGGTGACATTCTGGAAATCTGCGCCAACAGTAAGTGTCTGAGCGCAGATGTAAATGCCGCGCTTGACCCCATCTATCCCTCGGTGCAGGAAAAACAAAATGCTTGCCTGATGGGATACGGTCCCTGCTTTACCAAATATACCGGTTCCCGCGGCAAATCCGGCACCAGTGATGCCAGTGCTGAAGTGATGCGCTTTTTTGCCAACATCATGGCAGAGGACAACATCGTCTACCAGACCGGTGAACTGGGTGCAGTAGATGCAGGCGGCGGCGGAACGGTGGCGATGTATATGGCAAACCGTGACATTGATACGCTGGACATCGGCGTCGGACTGCTTTCGATGCATGCCCCCTTTGAAATTGCATCTAAGGCTGACATTTATGAAACCTATCGCGCCATGCGCGCCTTTTTGAGATAATGAAAAATACTGCTTTTTATTCAACCGAAATATTACTGCCCAAAGGGCAGGACGATACCAAATGGAGTGTCATCGCCTGCGACCAGTTTACCGAACAAAAAAGTTACTGGAAACAGGTAGAAGCACTGGTACAAGATGCACCCTCTACACTCCATATGATTTTGCCTGAGGCATATCTTGACGAAAGTGACGCTCCCCATCGCATCCAAAAATGCGGTGAAAATATGCAAAAGTACCTTTCTGACGGCATACTGCAGACATACGAAAATGCCGTAATCTATGTAGAGCGCACTTTGTCTGACGGCACGGTGCGACCGGGGCTGGTCGGTGCGCTGGACTTAGAGGAATACAGTTTTTCGGCAAACGCCCAGACTCTCTGCCGTCCCACCGAGCAAACGGTGGCAGAGCGTATCCCGCCGAGAATGAAAATCAGGCAGGCGGCAAGTCTGGAAATGCCCCACGCGATGCTGTTGATGGACGACAAAGAAGGTGTGGTCATCGAAGCCATCGGTGCCGACAAAGACCGTCTTACCCCGCTGTATGATTTTGACTTGATGATGGACAGCGGTCACCTGCAAGGCTGGCTGTTGCCACCCGATGTTCAAAATCAAATGCAACAAGCCCTGCAAACGCTCAAAGAGCAAAGCAAGCAAAAATACGGCGCGCCCCTTTTGTTTTTAGTCGGAGACGGCAATCACTCGATTGCCACCGCCAAAACTTGCTATGAGCAACTCAAGGCAGAACTTGGGGACAAAGCGCTGGAGCATCCTGCCCGTTATTGTCTGGTAGAGGTTTGCAACCTGCATCACTCTTCCATTCGCTTTGAGCCGATTCACCGTATTCTCTTTGGGGTCAACAAAAACGAGTTCCTTTGTGCCTTGCGAAAAGAGCAACCGACAGGAAAAAGCGGTGAACAAAGTTTTGTGTTGATGGATGCAGACGGCAAAGAGGAAATTTGCCTGCCCTGTCCCACAAGCAAACTCACCGTCGGTACCCTGCAACAGTTTTTGGACAAATTTATGGAAACCAACCCCGCTGTCAGCATTGACTATGTGCACGAGTATTCCTCTCTGGAGGAATGTTGTGCAAAGGGCGGCATTTCCCTGATACTTCCTGCTATGGACAAAGATTTACTGTTTGGCAGTATTCTGGCAGACGGAGTTTTGCCCCGCAAGACCTTTTCCATGGGTCACGCGGCAGACAAACGCTTTTATCTGGAATGTAGAAAAATTGTAAAATAAGGAATGAGAAAAATGAAAAGAAAACTTGTATTTTTGGTATTGTTATGTATGATGATGTCGATGTGCGCCTGTTCCGTTTTACCCGAACCTCCCGCTCCCCCTGCACCTGTGCCCGAGTTTGATATCAAGCCCATCATATCCTCTACGCAGGTCTTTGTCAACGGCAAAGGACTCAGCGAAGTTTATAAGAAAAACGAGGCAAATTATGTGTGTCTGGGGGAACTGCTGGCTATGCTCGGCGGCAGCATCACAACCGATGCCGCCCTTAAAGAACCGTACACCGCCACCATTACCTTAGCAGGCAAAACCTATTTCATTTCCAACGAGGAGGATGTTCTCAAGGAAGGTGACATGCAGCATCCCTTGGTGCTGGAACCGTTGTACGACGGTACGGATTGGTATGTGCCTTTGGCACCCATTATGTCCTTATTTGACTTGCATATGTTTGAGGACACTAAAAGAGATACTTTTTATTTCACAAAACTGCCCTCAACTGCCAACATTCCCGCAGGCAAAAACATTCCAACCCTGATGTACCACGGTGTTAGTGATAACACATGGGGAATTGCAGAATTGTTTGTCTCCCCCGCAGAACTGGAAAAGCAACTTATATATCTCAAAGACAATGGCTATACCACCATCACCTTTGAAGATTTTGAAAATTTGGCAAACATCGAAAAACCCGTTCTGCTGACCTTTGATGACGGATATGATGATAACTACACCTATCTGTTGCCTCTGCTTAAAAAATATAATGCCAAAGCCACCGTCTTTGTGATTACAAGAGAAATCGGCAAAGAAAACTATATGGATGCAAAGCAAATCAAAGAAATGAGTGATTCCGGACTGGTTTCCATTCAGAGTCACACCGTTACTCATCCTCATCTTGCTAATCTGGATGGAGAACAAACGGAAACAGAACTCTATGATTCCAAATGCACCTTGGCAAGAATTACCCGCAAGGAGCCGTTTGTTTTGAGTTATCCCAACGGCAGTTTCTCCAATGCGACGATTGCCACCACCGAAAAGCACTATTCTTTCGGTCTTATGATGAACGGAGGAATGTATACTACAGGCACGCACGACCTCTATCAGATTCCAAGATTTTACATTTCACGACAGACAGACATTTGGTCCTATGCCGCCAAACTGCAAGGATAAAACATTTTTCAATAGTAAACGCCCCACAGAAGTTATCTGTGGGGCGTATCGTTTTATTTAATGTAGGAAGCAATCTTTTCGATATTTTCATCAAATGCTGTCACAGCGTGTTTTTTAGCAAATTCCTCGTATCGTGCAGTATATTGATTGCTTACAAAGTTTGTCTCCGCAGCCTTTTTCCAGACAGGAGTACCGTTGCCTACAAAGTACATAATGTGATAACCGTACTCGGTTTCCACCACAGCGGTATCTCCCGCTTTTCTTGCAGCATCATAACTCCAGTTTTCAAAGGCCTCTACCATTTCGCCCTTGCCGAAGTTTTCATACAGACCGCCCGTTTCTTTAGAACCGGTATCATCTGTATTGTCGTGTACCAACGCGGCAAAGGATTGCTCGGTTGCCTCACCTTTTGCCCAGTCGGCAAGCAGTTTGTCAGCCTTTGCTTTTGCTTCTTTCTTTTGCGTTTCGTTTTGCATATCCTCGGGAGCAATCAGAATGTGACGAACGGTTTTGGTCAGCGAATTGTCGCGTTCACGGGTAGAAAGCATTAAAAATACCTTAAAGAGTCCATTGTCCTCATCCTCTACCACCTTAATGTCACCGACTTTGGTGTTGGCACCAAACAAGAAGTCAATGCCAACATAGGATTCGCTGTAAGAAAAGTCTTGACTCAAAGTGGTTTCAACCTGACTGTCCAGTTTGTCTGCTTCTATTTTGAGTGTATTTGTAAAATAATTTCTAAGCCAGGCAACAAAGGCAGTTTCATTACCCGTTGCGGCAAGTTCATCCGCAAGTTTCTTGGCTTCATCACGGCTCATCTTATCTGATGATTCGGTATCCGACTCGGTAGCGTAGGAGAAAGAATACATACGATAATCTACAACATCATAGTCGTTTTTGTTTTCACCGTAATACTTCTCCAGGTCTGCATCGGTGTATTTGATATCCCCCTGTACTTTTGCCTGATAGTTTGCTGCAAGCAGGCTCAGTTCCAGGCACACCTTAATATCGTCTTTGGTCAGTCCCGGAGCAAAGTTCTCGGGAGTAATGTTTTTGAGTGTCTCCTCAATTTCCTTATTATCCTCATCACTGAGTTTAAAGTCTGCCTCTTTTGCGGCTTGTGCCAACACCAGCGTTTGCTTGACCTGGTCATTGGTACCTTTCATAAAGTATTCATACCAGGTCATCGACTTGCCATCATCATCCGTGTAGGGAGCCGTTTGCTCTTTGAGCGACTTTTCGGTATCCAGCCCCATATACTGCATATAGTCCTGATTGCTTTGCATAAAACTCGCATAGTAGTTCTGGAAAAAATACATATGCTGAGCGTTATTGATTTTATAGTCAGCACTTTCCATCGCAATATCTTTTTTAAGATAAGTGCCGTTTTCACGGTTGTTAGAATTGACAGTAGAATAAACAATCATTCCCACCAGACCGATTACCAGTACAATCGAAGTGATAATAGAGGTAATACGAATAATCTTATCCTGTCTTTCTTTCTTTTTGGCAGCCAGTTTTTTAGCCGCCATCTCGTCTGCTCTTGCCAGACGGGAGCGTTGTCCTTTTCCCATAGAAAAAACATCCTTCCTAAACAAATTAAATCTATTTTATCATACCTTCTATAAAAAATAAAGGATTTTCAATCAAATTTAATAGTTTTTTCAAATTAGCACTTGCCCTAAATCCACCAACAACTTGGCACACTCAGCACGGGTCGCTTGACCGCAGGGACAAAATGCACCGTTGTCTCTGCCGTTGACCAACTCCATTTCATAAAGCGCCAAAACATCCTGCAGTGCCCAGGCAGAAATAGCCTTTTCATCGGTAAACGGCACACGCTCTTTGCGAACAGGCGAGAGTCCTTTGTAGGCAAGAAAACGACAAATGAAGGAGCACATTTGTTCGCGGGTAACACTGTCATTGGGCGCAAAGCGTTTTTCCGTCATTCCTTTGACGATTCCTTTTTCCACACCCCAT
>JAZRAZ010000156.1:0-4627 GCA_045634825.1 Eubacteriales bacterium
AATAACTATTTTGATATTGGTGGTAATGTTTCTTGTGTTGATATTGTTACCGCTTATGGTTATGACATTGATATTTCCATTGAAGGCAATGAATTGATCGGTGACAAAGGCATTAACTTTGACACAAGAAATGCTCCTACCGATGCCTCCACACTGGATAAAAAAATCAGCATAGTGGGAAATACATTCAGATGTATAACACAGGACATTAAATTTAATGCATCCTCAACACTTAAAGCCTCCTTATTCAAGGTCAAAAACAACAAGTTTTCCAACGGTGTCGTTACGAGTACCTGGAATATCATCGGCATCCCGGATTTTTCTTATAACTATTTTCCTCAAACTGCCCTCATTGATTTGACTCCTGCTCCTATCATATATCCGATGTACGCCGATGAAGCAATGACTCAACTGGAAGGCGAAATGGAATTGGAAGAAGTAAGCCTGACAACTGTTGATGTGGATGGTGAAAAGTCATCTGATTTCAAAGTTTCGATTGATAATGCTAATCGGACAGTGACGGTTAAAGACAAACTTCCCAATAATATTGTTGCTGTTGAATTTGAGGCAACTCCTAAAGAGCAGCCCAACAGTACTGTTAAAGTTGAGTACTATGCCGATGTGGCGTGTACTCAAAAACTGGAAAACGGTTTGAATACTCTTAAAAAGGGTGAAAACCAAATATTCATTAAACTCATCACCTCAATGGATGATTATTCAAACAAAGTTTATACATTAACGCTGAACAAAGAGCCTTCTCAGTTTGCTGATGTTCTTGCTGTTGAGAAGTATACTGCAACTATTGCAGACAATAAGATTGATGTTACCGTTCCTGCTCAGGACGAAAATCCCAACATTCGTTTGACTGTTTCTGCCAATGCTACATATACTGTTTACAGTGACAGTGCACTGCAAAATGCAGTAAGCGGAACTGTAATTTTCGGTTTACCTGTCGGTACCACTACTTACTATGTAGTAGTAACTGCCGAGGACGGAACAACCACAAAAACCTATACTCTGAACTTGACCCGTGACGCCAGAGATGCGGCTGAAATTGTTGAGATTATTTCGCCTGAATATGTGGTATATGATGATTTTGAAAAAGCATATCTGGGTGTTTACACCGAAAAAGTAGAAACAGCCACGGTAGACATTAAGGTTTCTGAATTTGCAACCTGGAAAGCATATAAAGATTTTGCTTGCACTATAGAGGCAGCGGTTGATAATATTCCGTTGAGCGTAGGTGATAATGTTCTTTATATACGAGTTGCCTCTGAAGAGGAAGCCAATGTACAAGTTTACAAACTGATTCTTCGCAGAGAAAATGCGGCGTCTTCTAAAGAAATTTTTGCAGTAACCAGTCCTGCCAGAACTTCTTCTGTCAGCAGAGATACGGTTGCTATCAAAATTGCATCAACGGTCACCGAATATACACCTGCATTTGATTTTGCCGGTTCTTATTGGAAGATTTATTCCAATTATGAACATAATATTCTTTCAGGAGAAGTCTCCGGTAATACTTTTAAGAACATTACCGGCGGAAAACACACATATTATATTCAATTAGTTGACCAAAATGGTGATTATAGGGTTTATACTCTGATTTTGGAAAGAGAACCTTCCAAAGAAGCCAAATTGCTTGCCATTGGTGGCGGTAAAGAATATTATGTGGACCGTTTTGATTTCACTGCCACTACATTGGTACAAAATGAGGGTGCTTTTGTTCCCACATTTGAGGTATCCCCCGGTGCGACCATTGAAATTAAACGCGCCAACCAACCGGTAGAACTGCCGATTATGCTTCGCCCCGGCAAGAGCGATTACACTATCGTTGTCGTTGCGGAAGACGGTGTTACCACCAATCAATATGCCTGGTCCATTGAGTGTATCGGAGACGGTACAACAATGTTGGCAGAAGGGGTTGTACTGAGCGAAGCGTGGGCAGAATATGCTACTGCTGCACCGGTTGATGCTATGATTGATGGAGTGAAGTACAGAGCCTATTATGGTGAAAATGCATTCTCCGATTTTAATGCGGCAAAAGCTGCTGCGGCAACCAAGGGCGGTATCATTTATGTAATGGGCGGTACTACGATTGCTTTGAATATGAGTTTGGACGGCATTAAACTTTACGGTTCCAACTTTAATGAAGATGCCAACATCGGAAGCCGTTATCCCGAAAGTATTATTGAAGGCACCGTGACCATCGAGGGCACAAATACATCTGTCAGCGGATTTGCATTTGCTGAAAATGCCTCTGTTATCGTAAAAGGTACTTCCGGTATTGAAATCAATAATAACATTTTTGCAGTCGAAGGCAATATCATTTCCTTGAATGGCGATGTTGCTTATAACAATATTACCATAAAAGGTAACCGATTTAATGCGGATACAGACAAAACCATTCTTACCATTCCTACCGTTGGAACATCATTTGTTATCAGCAACAATGTCTTTAACAATGCAGGCAGCGGTGCTTCGATTGTGGCAAATAAAATGGATGCCGGCAGCACCTTGGAAATTGCAAACAACAAATTTAATTCTGCCAAAGCCGTTGCAATAAATATGGATGGTTCTTTTGCACGAGATGGTTATCTTTACATTCACGAGAATGTCTTTAAAGGGTCTAATGCTATCACACTGAATGCTGTTAAAGCAGCCCAGACCTTCGCAGTGAACTTCAATAATAATAAAGTAGAAACTGAAAAAATTGCGGTTGTGGTCAAAGATGCACCAAAAACTTTTGCAACTGCTTTTACTGCAAATGAAAACACATTTGCAAATATCAAACTTTCGTTTATGGTTGAGTATGACAAAAATGTAAACACTGCCGAACTGCCGGCAATGGATATCAGTCGCAACTATTACTCTACCGTGACTCCCGGAAATGATATGTTTGATACAACTTATAATTACAAACCGTATTATCTGAATGTTGAAAAGACGGCACTGTCCAATGTTATCAATCCTGTGAGCATTACTGCAAACGGGCAAGAATTTATTGATGATGGATTTATCAAGTATGCCGTTGTTTCTGACAATCAAGCGGAAGTAAAGGCTACCTTTATTAAAAGTAATGACATTATTAATGGAACATATGGAACGATTTATGTCAGCCAAAGCAAGAATCAGTTTATGAATGATTTTGCGGTTGTGAACACAAATCCCAAAGCAACAGTTTATGTTACAGTGTTCTCACACGATATGTCGGTCAGCCATACACAAGAGGTTGTTGTTTATAAGCAGAGCACCAATCCTATTTACAGTGTTAATGATGTACTGAATTACATTATTAAAGATATGAGTGTCAAGGTTGTTGTTGAACACGACGACACGGGATGGACACCGAGTTTTACAACTTTCAACAGATTGCCTGTTACCTTGTATACTGATGAAGCCTGCACCAATAAGGTGGATGTTCCCGTTGTTTTAACGGGGGATAGTACAACTGTTTACGGCAAAGCCGAAGGGTTCCAGCCCGTCAAAATTACAGTGTACAAAAAACTCTCTTCAGAGAAAGCAATTCTCAGCATCAAGGATGCCTATACCTTTGAATATACTGATGTTGATAAACTCAGCATTACGGTTGACAATCGGTTGAGCGTTGCAGATTTGAGCGCCGAGGTTAGTAAGGGTGCTGCATATCAAGTCTTTAAAGATGCCGGGCTGACGGTTGCGGTAAATGCAAGCGAGATTGCTTCTGATGTCACAAAACTCTATTATGTCGTAACAGCCGCAGACGAAACCACCAAAGTGTACGAAGTTTCTATTGCCTTTATCAAGGTGGTTGACCCCGATATCAATGCTATTGCGGATACAACGATATTGAGCAAAGACGAAGGATATATAAACGCTAAGGTAAATGCTTATGACGGTGCTGTAGGGTTTATAGTCGAGTTGACAGTTCCTGAAGGTTGCACCTATGTCTTATATGCCGATGCTGCTCACAAGGTACTCTTAAAGAACAGTACAACATTTTTTGCTTCCAATTATGTATATGTATATGTAACGGTTACTTCTCCCGACGGAGTGGTTACCAAAGACTATACCATAAAACTTGAAAAAGCAGACAAAGAGAAAACATTTGTTGACGCTATTCCTCAGTGGGCAAAGAAGGCAGTAGACTTCACTAAGGATTTAGGTATCGTGAGCGGTAGTGAAGTAGAGGGCGGATATAAACTTGATGCAGGCGCTACCACTACACGCGAAATGATGGCATGCTTTATTGTTCGTATGATGGGTGTCGATGTTACTCAGTTTGCTTATGTAGATTTGTCCACCAAGTTTGCTGATGCAGATAAGGTTAGCGATTGGGCACTTCTTTCTATGAAGGCGGCTGTAGAACTTGGTTTCTTCTCCGGTTCTCAAAACGGTGAAAAGTTTACGCTCAATCCTCACGACAATATCAGCAGAGAACAATTTGCGGTGGTATTTGCCAGAGCGATTGGTGCCGCTGACACTGATGTCAAGGGTTACTCCTTACAGTATAGTGACAAGGCTAAGATTTCTGATTGGGCAGTTTCTTATGTCAAGATTATCAGCAAACTTGGCTTGATGCAGGGCGCCGACGGCAAATTCCAACCCAAGAGTTCTATCACCAGAGCTGAAATCATTCAAACAATTTATA
>JAZRAZ010000157.1:0-1688 GCA_045634825.1 Eubacteriales bacterium
TGTATGCGCGTGCGCTTTGACGGCGTTTGCCGTAAAGCACCCAATCCTTTTTTACTGCTAAAGGAACATCCTTTATTTGATACTTTTGCAAAGGCGGAGCATCGTCGTTTGAGACGACAGAAACTGGGAATGGAGCAAGGCAACATTCCGGATAAGGCACGTTACGATGCTGTTTGCAAACTTTTGACACAACTGGAGGAAGTCAGATGAAAGTTAGTGAGATTTATAACATTATCGACCGCTATGCACCTTTTAAAATGGCAATGTCGTGGGACAATGTCGGTCTGTTGGTGGGACACAGCGATGCCCCTGTACGTAAAGTACTGGTAACGCTGGATGCCGACAAGGCTGCTATGCAACACGCTTTAGCGGAGAGGTGCGAACTTATCGTTTCTCACCACCCTTTTTTCTTTGACGGAGAAAGACAGGTGAGCGATGAAAGTGCACAGGGCAGAAAAATTCTGTTTGCGATTGAAAACCATTTAAACATCATTTGCGCTCACACCAATCTGGACAGTTGTGAGGGTGGTATTAACGATACGCTCGGTACTCTTTTGTGTCTTAAAGAAACCGATAAAATCACCCCTGCCAATGAGGGCGGTTATCTTGCAAGAGTCGGCACTCACAACTATGATTCCCCTGAACAATTTTTATCACATGCCGCCAAGGTATTGGGGGTTACTCCGCGCTTTTATCTCACCGACAAATTTGAGCGCATCGCCTGGTCTTGCGGTTCGGGCAGTTCTTGTATGGACGATGCCATCGCCGCCGGTGCGGATACATTGGTAACAGGTGATTGCAAATATTCAACCTTTATGAATGCCAAAGAATTAGGTATCGGACTGATTGACCTGGGTCATTTTGAAACCGAGCAAATCATCGTTCCTGTTTTGGCAAACTATTTAAGAACCAACGGATTGGAAGTGGTAGAGCATATTACTTCCTCCCCCATTCAGATATTTGGAGAGTAACATTTATGGCACTGGACGCCTGTTTTTTACAATTTGCTGCGCGTGAACTTGAGCAAACGCTGGCAGGAGAAATTATAGATAAAATTTATCAGCCCTCCAAAGACGAGATTTTACTGCATTTACGCGGTAAAGGCAAGCATCGTCTGATGATTTCCTCCTCCCCCAACAGCGCACGGATTCATTTGACAGAAAAGAGCGTAGAAAACCCAAAAACGCCTCCTGCTTTTTGTATGGTGCTCCGAAAGCACCTGCAGGGAGCCAGACTGCAAAAAATCTATACCCCCGCTTTTGAACGGGTGATTTTTTTAGAGTTTGAGGGAAAGAACGACTTTTTTGAACCTGAAACCAAAATACTGCTTTTGGAGATTATGGGGCGCACCTCCAATATCATTTTAATAAATGATGCACATAAAATCATCAACGCCATCAAGCATGTAGATTTTACGATGACAAGGGGCAGAGAAATCCTGCCGGGACTTGCCTATCAGATGCCCCGTCCGCAAGACAAAATTCCCTTTATCTCGGCTACCGAGCAAGATGCTGACCGTTTATTTTCAAAACCGGAAAGTCCTGTCACCGATGCGGTGATGGATACTTATGCAGGCATCTCCCCTGTCGTTGCCAGACAAATTTGTCATGATTCCGTTCATTCGATAGATAAGCGTATCTGTGAACTTTCAACCCCACAAAAAGAAAAGTTGCTTTGCGGCATACTTT
>JAZRAZ010000158.1:0-5629 GCA_045634825.1 Eubacteriales bacterium
TGGAACATCAAACTTTTCCTCATAATAGGTTTTTTCGGCAGACATATCACTGCCATAAACCCAAACACCGTTCTCTTTTAGAAAATCAATAGTTGAGGCAAGATTAGTTGCTTTTGCAACGGCCACATGATTCAAGGCACCGCCGCTTGCTTTTTCAACCGCCGCTGTTAATCCGACCGCACGTCTTTTTGAAATAATCACGCCGTGCGCGCCAAATGCATCAGCCGAGCGTATAATGGCACCAAGATTATGAGGGTCTGCAATCTCATCAGCAATTATGATAAACGGCTTTTCGTTACGAAATGCTGCAATCTCCAATATTTCCTCAACAGGAACATAATTTTTTTGTGCAACATAGGCAATCACACCTTGCGTGTTTTCATCCGGAAACATTTGCGACATTTTTTGTTTGCCGATGGTTACTATAGGTATTCTTTTTTCTTTGGCTTTGGCAACGATTTTTTTGGCACTACCATCTAAATTGTCACTTGCCACCATAATTTTATCAATCGTGCGTTCTGAAGTCAAAGCTTCTAAAACATTGTTTCTGCCAAAAATAATATCTTTGTGCTCATTGTTTTGCCTCATTATATACCGATCCCCCCAACATATATTGAATTTTATCATATTTTGCAAAAAAAGAAAATACTTTTCTTAAATATAATTTGAATTTTTTTAGCAATTTTGATAAAATGTTTAAAAGAGGTGGATTATGAAACAAAACTTTCAAAAACAACTGGATATTTTTTTATCCAAACTGTCAACCGAAAAAATGCCGACCATGCTTTTACATAGTTGCTGTGGTCCGTGTAGTACCTATGTTTTAAGTTATTTGGCAAAATATTTTCATATCACTGTTTATTTTTATAACCCAAACATTATGCCTGAATCAGAATATAAATTAAGACTCGAAACACAAAAAGAGGTGCTTAATAAACTAAAACTGCCGTATAAGGTCAACTTGATTGACATTCCATATGATTCTCAAGAATTTCTAAAGGAAATCAAGGGATTAGAAAACGAGCCTGAGCATGGCATACGATGCGAAAAGTGTATGGATTTACGAATAAAAAACACTGCAAAATTTGCTTCAGAAAACGGATTTGACTATTTTTGTACCACCCTTTCAGTAAGTCCTCACAAAGATGCCGTATTACTTAATGCTCTCTCAGAAAAATATGCTTCACTTTTTGAAATCAGCACAATACCGGCAGATTTTAAAAAACAGAACGGTTTTTTACAAAGCATAAAACTCTCAAAAGAACTTCAGTTGTATCGGCAGGACTATTGCGGATGCATCTTTTCAATAAAACGCGCTGACTGATTGTCAGCGCGTTTTATGCTCTTTTGAATATTTTTACAATTTCACATATAACAAATGGAATAAAACATAGGATAACTACAGTTAACCATTGCATAAATTTTAATCTTTCAATACCCAAAACGGTACTCACTCCCGGTAACAACATAATCAGTAACACCAATATTATAGAAATCAATGCCGCAAAATTGATATATTGATTCCCAAAGAAACCGATTTTAAATAATGAATGTTTGGAGCGTCTATCATATGAATGCAATATTTGAGAAAAAGCAAGTGTAGCAAACGCCATAGATTGACCGATGGATAATAACTGCACATCATTGGTTTGCGGATTGAAATCCGTACCAATCAAAAATGCCAAAAGTGAAACAACCGCCATCAGTAACCCTTGCCACAATGTTTCAAAAGAAACACTTTTTGTAATCAAAGTTTCTTTTTTTCTACGAGGTGGATGTCGCATTAAAGCATCACGCGCAAATTCCATTCCGATTGCTAAAGCCGGCAAAGTAACAATAAACAAATTAATGCACAACAAATGAATCGGACGAAGCGGTAATTGAAACGAAAATAACACCGAGATAGAAATAAGAAAAACAGCACTAATACTACTCGATAATAAAAATCCAACCGTTTTTTTAATGTTGTTATAAACACCTCTGCTCTTATGTATTGCAGTAATGATAGCAGTAAAACTATCATCTGTGGTAACAATATCGGCAGATTCTTTTGCAGCATCAACAGCGATGTCTGCCATCACCAGTCCAATATCTGCCTTTTCAAGAGCAACGGTGTCACTTGCTTTATTACCTGTTATCAAAACATTATTGCCGCTTTTTTGCAGTGTCTCCACAACACAGGCTTTCTGTTCAGCCGAAAGTCTGGAATATACATTGCAATTTTCTATTACAGTTTCAAACTCTTGCTTCGACATTTTACTGATTTCCTGACCACTCAGTGCTACATCGCCGTCAGAAAAAATGCCCAATTTTTCAGCAACTGCTTTTGCAGTAACAATATGATCGCCACTAAACATAATGGCGCGAATTCCGGCATTTTGACATTCTTCGATTGCCCTGCCGGTTTCAGAATATGGAACATCAGACAATCCAATAAGTCCAATCAAAGTTAAATCTGATTCAATTTCGTCAGCAAATAATTCAGATGGAATAACCTCAACTTCCTTTACGGCAATAGCCAAAACTCGTTGTCCTGACCTTGCCATTTCGTTTTCAACCTTCATTGCATTTTCAACCTTCATTGCATTTTCAACAAAAGATTGATTATTACACTTATCATAAATTACTTCAGGACTACCCTTAACCACAACCAAATTTCTACCATTAACAATGTGTATTGTACTTTTTCGCTTTCGATCAGCGTCAAAAGGTACTATACCCATTCTGGGATATTGTTTGTCAAGGTAGTTTTTATCAATGCCATATTCACAAAGTGCGGAAACAATCGCGCCTTCCGTGGAATCACCGACACAAATCGTCTTACCTTGATTCTTACTAAGCATAGCATCATTACACATACTGCCATAAAGAATAATTTCAGCCAAATGTTTGTAATTTTCGGGAGCGAAATCGAGGCACATATCTTTGACAAAACAGCTGGTTACGCTCATTTTGTCTTCAGTTAAAACACCTGTCTTGTCAACGCATATAACATTAACATTTCCAAGAGACTCAACAATCTCCAATTTTTTAGTAGCCATACCGATTTTGATGAGTTGTCGCATACCTAATGCTAATAAAACAGCGACCGTAGCCGTCAAACCCTCCGGAATAGATGCAACCGCCAGCGCAATTACGGTTAAAAGCATATCAAAAACAGGTTTGCCTTCAATGATGCCTAAAACAAATAATACAAAACAGACAAACAATGTTCCAAGACTCAACACTCTGCCCATTTGTGCCAGTTGTATTTGCAAAGGAGTTTTATCAGGAACATCCTGTTGCAAGATGCCAGCCATTTTACCTATTTGCGTTTCCATACCAATTGTTGTAACAACCATTTTTGCTGTGCCAAATAAAACGATTGTTCCCGAAAAAGCCATATTATTGAGTTCGCCAACAGGGTGATTATCCCCCTCAATAATGCCAACTTGTTTTTCAACCGGCAAACTCGCATCACTCAAAATGCCCTCATTGATTTTTAAAGTTGAGCACTCGACAATTCTACCATCAGCAGGCACCAAATCCCCGGCCTGTAATAAAACAATATCACCCGGAACAAGTTCCTCGCTCAGTATTTCTCTTACTTCAGATTGACGAATCACCAAAGCCTTATGGGCACTATGCCTTTGAAAAAGTTTCAATGTTTTTTCAACTTTATATGACTGTAATAAGCCGACAACACCGTTAAGTATAACAACCAAGGTGATGGCAATCGCATTAAACAGTTGCATACGATTTTGTTGCAAAAACGCAAAGATAGCAGAAATGAAGGCTACTGCCAGTAAAGAAATTATCATATAATCTTTAAACTGCGCAGCAAATTGCGATAAAAACGAACTATTTTTGCTCTTTATAAGTTCATTTTTACCGCAGACTCTCTGCTTAAGTTCTACTTGGTCCAAACTTAATCCATCGGATAAATCTGTATTCAGTTGTTCAGCAACTTGATTTGGTGTGAGCTGAAAAAACTTCATACTTCCTCCTAAAATACAACATCAAATAATACGATTAACACAAATATAATTGGTTGGTGCAACAAATAAATTAGTAATGAATGTCTTCCAATAAATTCAAAAGCAGGTATACGAATGGCATAAAACCACGACGGGAACCGACCTACCGATATCCATCTGCCAATTGCTGTTCCCGCAATGAACATAAAGAAATACGGAAAAAGCGGATAATAATCAGCAGAAAAGAAGTCAGTAGCAGGAAACCCAAAAACCATAAATAGATTGTTCACTCCATTTATGTACGGCACAAAATACATCCAAACACTCCAAACAATATAAAGGACCACAGATATAATGCAAAGAAGTGTCGTATTCAGTCGCTTAAGAAGCGGTCGCAAACAAGCATAAAGCAACATTGATGCGCCAAACATATGTAATACGCCAAAGTAAATTTCAAGGCCGTGAATTTGCAAAGATGGCATTACAATTGCCGTAACAACTGTTATTGCTACTGCCGCGCCAAAAATTACAACTCCACGCCTTACAATATTATGACTGTAATTGGTACAAATGCCGCTGACCAGTAAAAACACACTAACAAAAAGTGTTTGCAATACTTCAAATAACACCGACGAGAAAAAAGAAATCTCGATACCTTTTGTTAAATTAAGCAACACATAACTATGATGAACAAGCATGCCAATAACAGCCATACCGCGCAAGGCATCTAAAATATAAACCCGTTGTTTCCGACCAAACACACAACCCTCTCCAAACTTAGACATTAAATCTGAACAATACTATATCGCCATCACGCATTACATAGTCCTTTCCTTCACTGCGAATCAAACCTTTTTCGCGCGCTGCTCCCATAGTTCCGCATGCCATTAAATCATCATATCCAATAACCTCAGCACGAATAAAGCCTCTTTCAAAGTCGGAATGAATTTTGCCGGCCGCCTGAGGCGCCTTAGTCCCTTTTTTAATTGTCCACGCCTTCGTCTCCATTTCACCGCTTGTAATATAACTGATAAGATCAAGTAAAGTATAACAAGTCGCAATCAGACGATCCAAGCCGCTCTGTTCCAAGCCAAGTTCAGATAAAAACATCAACTTTTCATCCTCAGGTAATTCAGTGATTTCTTCCTCGATTTTGGCACAAATCGGCAGCACCTGCGCATTCTCCTTTTTAGCACGCTCTGCCACCAAAGCCACCGCCTTGTTGCTTTCTATTCCATTTTGGAAATCTTCCTCACTCATATTGGCGGCATAAATAACCGGCTTATTGGTCAATAAAGAAATGGTTTTTAAAAACTCTTGTTCCTCATCCGAAAAATCCATCGTAGAGGCAAATTTTTCATCTTCAAGCGTTGTTTTGATACTTTTTAAAAACTCAACCTGTGCCTGAAACTTTTTATCACCCTTGGCAAGTTTTGCGGTACGGTCAATCTGTCTGTCAATCATTTCAAGGTCAGCCAAAATTAACTCGAGATTAATGGTATCAATATCACGAATCGGGTCAATAGAACCATCAACATGTACTATATTGTCATCTTGAAAACACCTGACAACATGAACAATAGCATCGACTTCACGAATATTTCCCAAAAATTTATTTCCCAGCCCCTCGCCTTTTGAAGCGCCTTTTACCAAACCTGCAATATCAACAAATT
>JAZRAZ010000159.1:0-2818 GCA_045634825.1 Eubacteriales bacterium
TCCTCGCCGAGTCCCAGCGCCTTGAACATTTTTTCTTGAAGTTCGGGCGTGTGAATACGGATACTGCCACCACCGAGTTCATAGCCGTTGAGAACGATATCATAGGCTCTGGCGCGCATCGCATAGGGGTTGCTCTCCAGCAGATGCATATCCTCCAGACAAGGTGCTGTGAAAGGATGGTGCATCGCCATATATCTGCCCTCATCTTTGCTGTACTCAAACAGCGGGAAGTGGGTAATCCACAAGAAATTGTAGGTCGAGGGGTCTAAAATGTTCAGGCGCTTTGCCACCTCACATCTGAGGGCTCCCAATGAATCAAACACAACCTTATCTTCATCAGCAACCAGCAAAATCACGTCGCCCTTTTCAAAATCGAGCGCCCCGTAAAGTCCTTGCAGTTTGTCCTCTGCCATAAATTTAGCAAATGAGCAGGTAGGCGCATCTTCTGTCCAACGGGCAAAAGCAAGACCCTTGGCACCGTAATCTTTTACAAACAATGTCAGCGCATCTACGGTTTTACGAGTGATTTGCTCGGCATATCCCTTAATATTGATACCGCGCACACTGCCGCCGTTTTTAACGGCATTTTCAAATACACCGAAACCGCAATCTTCGGCAAATGCAGAAACATTTTTCAGTTCAAAACCGAAACGAGTGTCAGGTTTATCGGAGCCAAAGCGTTCCATAGCCTCTTTGTATTCCATTCTCACAAACGGAGTTTTAACTTCTACGCCCAGCAGTTTTTTAAACACGCCGGCAATAAATCCTTCGTTAATGGAAATTACGGTATCTTCATCCACAAAGGACATCTCCAGGTCAATCTGTGTAAATTCAGGTTGACGGTCGGCTCTCAGGTCCTCATCTCTGAAGCATTTTGCAATCTGCATATAGCGGTCAAAACCAGAAACCATCAACAACTGCTTATAAAGTTGGGGACTTTGAGGCAACGCATAGAAACAACCGGGATGTACACGGGAAGGCACCAGATAGTCACGCGCACCTTCGGGAGTGGATTTGTTAAGAATGGGTGTTTCAATCTCTAAAAATCCGTTATCATCAAAATAGTCACGGGCGTATTTTGCCACTTTGTGACGGAACATAATACTTCTGGAAAGGTCTCCGCGACGCAAATCCAGATATCTGTACTTCATTCGAAGTTCCTCTTTAACATCACTGTTTTCCAAAATTTCAAACGGCGTTGTTTTGGCTTTGGCAAGTACCTCTACGGTATCTACCAAAATTTCCAAAGCGCCGGTTGCAAGTTCGGTGTTGACAGCGCCGCCGCGACGGGCAACTATGCCCGTAACTTTCAGCACATATTCACTTCTGATACCGAAGGCAACATCAAAAGCCTCTTTATTGACACTTTCGTCAAACTGCAACTGCACCAGACCGCTACGGTCTCTCAAATCAATAAAAATCAATCCGCCCAAATCTCTTTGGCGTTGCACCCAGCCGTACAGATGAACACTCTGCCCGAGCATTTGTTCGTTTACTTCTCCGCAATAACAAGTTCTATCCAACATTTTTGTTCCTCCTCTGCTTAAAAGTCCGCAGCAGACAGATTGTCCAGCACAATCTCTTTTTCGCCGCCACCGTTCATATTTTTGAGCATCGCTTTGCCGCTTTCCAGTTCCCCGTCACCCAGAACGATAACATTTTTCGCGCCTACTCTGTTGGCATATTTCATCTGTGCTTTGAGGCTCTTGCCCATCAAGTCAGTGGCAACGCGCACGCCTTGTCCTACCAAACTTGCCATCAAAGATGCCGCCTTTACTTTGGCAGTTTCTCCCATCGGGGCAATATACAGTGCAGGAGCACTCTGTTCTCCAAGTTCAATTTGCTGACTTTCCAGCATCAACAAAAAGCGCTCCATTCCCATTGCAAAACCGATGCCTGCATAATCGTCGCCGCCCAGTTGGGTGGTCATTCCGTCGTAACGGCCGCCGCCGCAAACCGTAGATTGCGCACCAAGGTCTGAACTTACAAATTCAAATACCGTACGGTTATAATAATCCAGTCCTCTGACAATGCGGGCATCAATTTCAAAAGGAATGTCCATCGCACTTAAATAGCCTTTGACCTTTTCAAAATGCTCGGCGCAATCATCACAAATATGGTCTAAAATCAAAGGAGCATCTTTGGAAATCTCTTTGCAGCCGTGGTCTTTACAGTCAAGAATACGCATCGGATTTTTCTCAAGACGAGTAAGACAGGTAGGACAAAGCTTATCCTTTTTGTCCTCAAAGTAGGCTTTGAGTTTATTTCTGTATTCCGCCCTGCAGGTACGGCAACCGATAGAATTGAGATGCAATGAAACACCGCTGACCCCCAGTTCCTTAAATAATTGATGAGGCAGAGAAATCAGTGTAGCATCACTGATGGGGTCGGTGGCACCAAACATTTCAACGCCGAATTGGTGAAACTCTCTGAGTCTGCCCTTTTGCGGTTTTTCATAACGATAGCAACTGATAAGATAAAAAAGTTTCACGGGCAGTGCGGCATTGAACAATCCGTTTTCCAGAAAAGAACGAACCACGCCTGCCGTCCCCTCAGGACGCAGGGTAATGCTTCTGCCACCCTTGTCTTCAAAGGTGTACATTTCTTTGCTGACTACATCGGTTGTATCTCCCACACCGCGTGAAAATACCTCAGTATGTTCCACCACAGGTGTACGGATTTCTTCAAAACCGTATCGGGCACAGATGTCCCGAATGACTTTTTCCAGTGCCGTCCATTTTCCGCAATCCTGCGGCAAAATATCAAGCATCCCCTTGGGAGCTGCAATTTTTTCTGCCATAATTTTTTCCTCCTAAAA
>JAZRAZ010000160.1:0-1167 GCA_045634825.1 Eubacteriales bacterium
GCGGTGGTTGGTTTGCACGGTTCGATTCGAAAAGTGCTCTTTATGAGCGGACTGCAAAAATATGTAGAAATTAAGGAGAAAAGTTATGAAATCTATTAATACGATGCATTTACAACTTGAATCGAGATCTTGTAATGAAAATTACGCTCGTGTAGCGGTGGCGGCGTTTGCGGCACAACTGGATCCGACGCTTGAGGAAATCAGTGAACTTAAAACTGCGATTTCCGAAGCCGTGACGAATTCTATTGTTCACGGTTATAAGGAAAAAATCGGGCTGATTTATATTACTGTAAAACTCTTTGAAGACCATCGTCTGCAGGTGATTATTCGTGACAAAGGTGAGGGCATTGAGGATATAGAACAAGCCCGGGAACCGCTTTATACTACTTCGTCAAGCGGGGAGAGAAGCGGTATGGGATTTACGATTATGGAGACCTTTTGCGATAAAATCAGAGTTACCTCAAAAGTTGGCAGAGGTACTCGGGTTTGGATGGAAAAATACATACTTGGCAAGGAAACCGATTTATGACAACAACGGAAATTGACAAGTTGGTAACTGAAAATATGGGGCTTGTCAGCATGGTGGTAAAGCGTTACATCGGTCACGGTACGGAATATGACGATTTGTTTCAAACCGGTGCTGTTGGCTTGGTGAAAGCGGCAAAAAACTTTGACCCCTCCAAAAATTTAAGGTTTTCTACCTACGCTGTCAGCAAAATTGTCGGAGAACTAAAAACATATTTCAGAGATAACGGTGTTGTCAAAATAGCGCGTTCCAGAAAAGAACAACTTTTAAAAATCAAAAAAGCTCGACAATCTCTGATTAAGGAACTTTTAAGAGAACCTACCGTTTCTGAAATATCGGAGGCAACAAAAATTCTGCCGGAAGATATAGTGGCATGTTTGGAGATTAATGAAAATGTTCTCTCACTTGATATGGAAAGCGAGCAAGGCGGTAGTTTATACGATGCCTTGGGAGAAGATACGCAAGATAACGACTTGCTCAAAATTATGCTTCATCAGGCGCTGGACAGGCTCGTGCCCACAGAACGAAAAATTATCGTTATGCGTTATTTCTTGGACCAAACACAGTCGGTTATAGCCGAGAGGCTCGGCATTACACAAGTGCAGGTATCCCGAATGGAAAAAAATATCTTGAAAAAACTT
>JAZRAZ010000161.1:0-7580 GCA_045634825.1 Eubacteriales bacterium
CGTGCGTCGAATTCATACAAAAAACAACATTTTCCGATGATTTTGCATTAAAAAAATCGGCAATTTTTTGACGCGTATGATACACCTTTTCAGCAGCCTCCATTGCGAGCGCATGACTACTTCTGCCGGCGTTTGCGCCGTTATTAAATACGAATCTAAAAGTGTTTTCATAAACATTATAAGGCTTAGGGTGTGATGAAGCCCCATTGTCAAAATATATCAGACTCATTGGTAATCTTCCCAATCCTCGGTAATATGCAACAAAATACCGTGACTTTTCATCAACCGTATGGCATCCTGTGTGTATTTATCCGCAAAAGAAACCGCATAGATACAGCCACCTCTTGGTCGCAAATCCTTCACTACGGCAGCATCAATTCCGACAGATTGTAAAACTTCTTTTGATTTCATAGGATAAGTTATTGATTTTACTCTGATTTTCATGCTTAATCCTCCTTTATTTCAAACTCATTTTATTGTATTCCGCTAATATGAAATCGTTACCAACTTGCATATTCGAAAAAAATCAGTATAATATTAAATGAAAGGAGTTTTATTATGAAAATCATAGAACCGAATTGTTGGAATGACAACATTTTTGATAGAATAGGAAAAGACTGGATGCTGATTACAGCAGGCACCAAAGAAAATTGCAACACAATGACAGCAAGTTACGGTGGTTTTGGAATCCTGTTTTCGAAACAGGTGGCACATATTTATGTCCGACCGCAACGATATACATATTCATTCATTGAAAACGCAAATGGTTTTACACTGAGTTTTTTTAATGACGAGAAATATCGCAGAGAACTCCAGTATTGCGGTCGCACCAGCGGTAAAGACGAAAACAAATTTACTCACTGCGGATTCACCGTTACAGACATTGATGGCTTTCCTTGCATTGAGCAGGCAGATATCACTGTGCTATGCAAAAAAATATATGCAACTGACATCGACAAGGGTACATTTTTTGACCAAAACATTGTTGAAAAATGCTATCCGGAAGGCGACACACACCGTATGTATGTAGGAGAAATTTTAAAGATTATAACAAAATAAAAAAGGCAGATTTAGCGAAATTTAATCGTTAAATCTGCCTTTTCAGTTTCAACAAAAACTATGTGTTAATCACATATTTCTGTTAGAAAAACAATTTTCTTTCTATCATTTCACGAGCAGCACTGTTTATAGCAAAATAAATAAGCAATCCACCAAACAAAACCAGCACAACCAATGGATAAATTGACCAACCAATGAATCGCAGTCCAAAAGTTATGCACATTAAAAACTCTATGAGTAGCATAAAAAAGCCTAATGCCATAAAAGCACCACCCAAAATATACAATTTTCCTCTACGCAAATAATAAAGAAGTGTTACGACCGCACAAGTTATAAGACCTATTCCGCTTACTACAGGAAAAGCAAAACTCAAAAACCAATTACCGTTCGTAGACAAATTGATATATAACAAATAGACTCCTATTGTAGCGAAACTGCACGACACGAAAATAACGGGATTTGGCTTATTAAACCATAGTGGCAACGCCAAGGCAACATACGCAATCGCCAATGCACCTGCGACATAGCCAAACCATTCCATTTTTCCATCAATCGATAAATCCGCAAAAACACAAACGAGCAACGGAATCAAAAACAAAATAATAACCGCACCATTTAATCCTTTAGTCCCCGAATTGCTTTTAGGCATCTTGTTGCTCGGGTATAGCGGTCGCTCTGCTGTTTGTTTGAAATCAGGATGGCACACAGCAGTATTACAAAGGGGGCATTTCTTTTCGGTATCAGCGAGTTTTACACCACATTTTATACAATACATATAAATTACCTCTCATTCTGATTACTTTGCACTGTAGTAGAAAGTCCTAATCCTTGACAAACTGCAAAAAAGTGCCGTTCCAACTCTGCATCTTTAACATTTCGAATAAAATTGATATAAATAGTATCACCGAACGACAGCATACCGCAATTATACGGAGCCGCCGCCTGAACCCCGAGAATAAAATCAAATCGTTTAATATACCTTGACATCACCTCAGGCACCTTTACCTGACCGATGTTTGAAAGTGTCAGACAGGATTTTTTCTCCCCAACACTGTCAAAGATTGCCTTCATAACCACATTCTTAATTGGCAATGGAATAATCCGTACCAATGGATTTTTCTCATCATTCACATTAGTTGCGATGACACTACTCATATGTTTTTTTGTAAATTCCGAGCCCATTTTATGCTGAATTACTTTACAAATTTCATCAAGAGAATATTCACCAAGTCGAGGATCCAACTCAGGAATAGTATACATGGCAAAGTTCCTTAATGTCTTACACGAAAATAATGGGCGCAAATTAATAGGTATCAGCAATTTAATTCGTTTCTGGGCTCTTATATTTGGATTTTTTTCATTCTGTAAATTCAACAATGCCTTCATCATAACAGCGCTCATAAATACTGTCAATGTTGAATGATACTTGTGCGCCATATCCAGGGCTTGCTTAACCGACATACTAAAACACGTAAGGTTCAAAAAACCGTCTCTTTGCGGTTCTCCATACATATGCCAGGCATTTGTATCCTGGCGACTTGCAGATACAGCCCCTGCATTCTTTGGAAAGCAATCCTCAAGTTCTTCTTCCGTAGGCAAATCCTTGCGACTAACAATTCCGTTTTCCAGAGGAATATTAATATTATATTTTTGTTCAAGATACTCTGCAACTAAATTTTTAAGAAAAACCAGGGCACCTGTGCCGTCGGTCAATGAATGAAAAAATTCCACAGCAATGCGGTTGTGAAAAACGATTACTCGAAATGCACATTTTCGCATTTCACTCTTGCTCATATAGGTAAGCGGATAACTGTATTCTTCTCTGATGTCCGGCGCAACCTCAACCTGTTGCAAATAGTACCAAAATACACCTTTTCGCAAACAAGCCGCTATGGATGGAAACCGCTTGACCGTAATGTTCAAGGCAGACTTTAATACATTGGTATCCACATCATCGAATAAGGTTACGGATTGCCTGAAAACATTACTCCAATTTTTTCGTCTTGCTGCAGGGTAAATTTTCGCCGCATTGTCCAGCCGAACCCACTTAACTGTTCTTGTTGATTTCTTTTCCATAAAGGTTTATCCTTTTTATTTAATTCTTAAAAAACGCCACTACAACCGCACCAGGACCGGCATGTGTTCCAATAACACTGCCAACGGTTGTGTATCTTATATCATCAATATTGCTTTCCCAAATATGTCGGCTATCTTCTATATATTTTAATAAAAGTGCATTGGAAATTCCACTATAACCAAGCAGAACAGGTTTACTAAAATTTATACCTCCTACTTTGTTAATTTCCTGGACCAGCAGATTATTGCCCATTTTAGAACCGCGCGCTTTACCAAGCATCTCAATTTCGCCATTTATAACTGAAAGTACTGGCTTAATATTTAGCACCCCTCCGGCAAATGCCACTGCCTTAGAAATACGGCCACCCTTTTTTAGATATTCAAGTGTATCCACCAAGGCAACAACCACAATCTTTTTCTTCTCTTCTTCTAAAACACTTACGATTTCTTCGGCGCTTTTGCCTTCATCAAGCAATCTAAATGCCAGTTCAACCAAAATGCCACTACCCATAGCTGCGCTTCCGCTATCTATGACATAAATATTCTCATATTCATCAGCGGCAATGGTTGCACTTTGATATGTTCCGGAAAATTGCGAAGCAAGCGTAATTACAACCGCCGCTTCACCGGCATCCCTTGCTTTTTTGAACTCTTTCATAAAAGCATCGGGAGTTGCCTGGCTTGTTGTGGGAAGAATATCGCTCTCAACCAACTTTTCATAAAAAGTCTTGTGGTCAATGGTGATTCCATCTATGTATTCTTCATCACCAAAATGAACCGTAAGCGGAACAATATGCACTCGTCTTCTAATATCCGGCACTAAATCGGCAGTGGAATCCACAATAATTCTTGTTTTCATTTATTCTACTCCTTACTTCTCACCGCTTTTTGAAACGGTATCTAAACTGTTGCTGATAATAGCGAGACTACGATAAAACGCCACTCTTTCTTCTTCTGTAAGACCGCCACTGATTGAATCAAGAACGCCGCTAATCTTATCGGCAATCTTTTTACCCGCCTCATTACCTTTATCAGTTAGTAACAATGGACTTTTATATCTTTTTAAACTTTCAACTTTACGGGTAAGAAATCCGTTTGTTTCGAGGTGGTCTAACGCACGAGAAATGGTTGCTTTGTCTTCTTCGCATCGCTCACAAAGTTCAGTAGCCGTTGCTTCCCTCAATGTATAAATATAATAAAGACACGAAACATGGGCACTTCTTAAATTATATTCTGCCATCTCTTGATTTTTAATCTTCCGTATATTACGGCTGATTCTATTTATAAGCACAGTAAAAGTTTCAAATCGTTCATTCATTATACTACCTCCGTTAATTGTTGAAATGTCAACAGGTTATATTTTACAAGAAAATTGTTGAAATGTCAACAAGCAACCAAAACAAAAAACTACGCTTGCCAGAAGGTTCAGGCTTGAATGTTTTGGAAGCAATATAACTAAAAAAGACAAGTTTCTAAAGAAACTTGTCTTTTTCTTTGGTGCGGGCGTTCTTATAGGATTTACTCATAAATGTCATAATAGCAAGGGTTCAGGTTTTGTATTTTATAAAATAAATGTTTTGCAAAGCAAAACTACAATGAAAATTATTCATTATTCATTGAAAATCCTGTTAAATGAATGATGAATATTGAATAATGAAAAATGAATAATACAAAGTAAAAATCCCATCGACAAAAGTCGACAGGATTTTCCCTTTGGTGCGGGTAAGAGGACTTGAACCTCCACCGGAGCAATTCCGACTAGAACCTGAATCTAGCGCGTCTGCCAATTCCGCCATACCCGCAAATATGGTGCAGACGGCGGGACTTGAACCCGCACTCCATCGCTGGAACTACCACCTCAAAGTAGCGTGTATGCCAATTTCACCACGTCTGCAAATGCGTTGTCATTCAACGCGAAATATATTATAGCAACTCAAAGTCTAATTGTCAAGGCTTTTTTGATAAAAGAAAGTTTTAAAATTGGAACGCACAAAATAACGACAGAGTGGACTTGCCACTCTGTCGTTTAAAGCATTATTTTACTCGGTTATAAATTATAACTGCAACATCAGCGCGAATAATATTCGTATTGGGATTAAAGTTCTTGCCGTCACCATTAACAAATCCATAATATGTTGCAAGTTTTACAGCGTTCAATGCCCAAGAACTGATTTTGCTTTGGTCAGCATATTTACCATCAAATGCTGCAGTTGCCTTTGAGGCCACTGCATTATACATATCATCCACGGTTTCATCTTGCAAGTAAGCAACACCGCGAACAAATATAGTGGTAAATTGTTCCCTTGTAGTGTATGCAGAACCATCAAAGTAAATATTTCCCTTAGCATCTGTCACACCGGCAATCAACCCCGTTGCGTATGCCGTGCGAATATAAGGAATTGCCCAAGATGCTTCACTTTGAATTTTGTAGAAATCGTCAAAAACATTAACTAAACTAACATTTTTGGTCATATCCACATTAACACCCGAAAGCGCAACCATTACTTTAGCCAGTTCATATCTGGTGATGTTGCTGCAAGGATTCATATTACTCTTTTCGTCACCCGAGAAGATGCCATATCCTTTTTCGTTAAGATAATTAACTGCTGTGCGCGCATATGCAGGAATCAAAGAACTATCAGCATATACCACGCTCTTTCGGTTAGACATAACTGTGACGGGAATTGCTTTGGACAAGGTTCCGTCTTCAGCAGTAATTCTAATATAAAATTTACTGAAACGCGCGCCGAGTTTTACCGCATCCAAATTGTCTGCCGGATATTTACAATCAGCATCCATATAGAAATTGTAACTCGCTTTATTGGATACAATCACTTTAGGAGCAATGCTGTCAATACCGTCTTTTGCAGTAACGATATAACCATCCTCAGTTTTAACATAAGTTGCATCAGGAACCTGGAAAGATAACAAGGAACACTGAGAAGATTTTTCTGTCACAGTAGCGTCAGAGGAAGGATAAGCAAAAATGTAAATATTGTAAATCTCGCTCTTCCCTTTTGTATCTTCAACCAGCATATATGCTTGGGTAATCTTATCTTGCAGTGCAATTTTTGTAATAGGCTCGCCTTGCATTTCGGCATCAGCATATACGGTGCAGGTAACCTTGCCACCTGCTTTGATTTCACTGCTTGCAGGGAAAGTGTAAACGCCCGCATCGCTTTGCGACATATCGATATAAACACGATTGATATCTTTATAGGTAAGCACTTCGGCATCACCATACTTGATAAGGTCAGTCGTTTCGTCCACTAATTTACCAAGGCTGACAGATGAATTACCATTAACATTCATAGCGGCGCCTTCATATGTATATGCCTCATTGTCATAAATATTATAAAGTGTTACACCGCCGTATCCGCCAATCGGAATATTATAACCGCAGATATAGTTATCACTAATATCAACAAATGTGTGACTACCGCCATCTACGCTACGAGCACCGATTGCTGTTACCGAAGATCTGGTCTTGGCATCGGGTTCCATAATAAAGGTGTTGCCCTTAACAATCAACTCATGTTGTCCGCCGGAATACTGGTCGTGAACTACACGGCCGTCTTCACCCTCATTACCGGTAGAAGTATTAATAAATTCATTGTTAATTATCTCATATCTAACACGCAGACGTTGAGTAATCGTCGGGGTCATATCTTCACGCGCGCCACAGTTGAGAATGTAGCATCCATAAATATTCTCAAAATGGTTACCATCGAATGTATTTCTAATCATCATAGATGGATTAATAACGCTGGAGGTTTCCGTGCCGAGCATATAGAACTGAACATTATTTGTGCCGCCGGGGTTCAAATTACCAAAGTAACTATTCTTCACTTCAAAAATCTCGGCATAGTACTGAACCGGCTCGGTAATAGTGTTGCTGTTTTCGATACGGCAAGCATCAATGGTCACAAAACGATTAACATTTCTGTTGGTTTTAAATGCAATCGGTACCGCAATCGTACTATTGTTGAAATAGAGGTTTTCAAGATTATAATTTACCTCGATGATTTCATTGTCACGATCAGCATCAGAAATCTGACCGCCCTCGGTAAATGCAATGCCGTCCAGAGTAATATTGTTACAGCCGGAACCGATAGAAAGCGTACCTGTAAACACAGCCTCTTTCTCAGGGTCCACACTTCTGCCGTTTGCAAGTGCCCAATTTTCTAAAGATGAATCATAATAATTGGTACCGGGCTTATTGTTGGGTGATTTTCCAAAATAAGGACCGCACAAACGAATGTCACTTTTCAAAGTCATCGTGTTTGAATAGATGCCGGGAGCCAAAACAATCGTTCTTTCAACACCGGGTCTCACAAACACAGCGCTTGCATCCTCAACGGTAGCAAAAGCAGTATATCCGTAACTAAGAGAATATGTTTCTCCACCTAAAGTAAAATCAAAAGTTTCCCCTTTTTCTAAAATAG
>JAZRAZ010000162.1:0-2310 GCA_045634825.1 Eubacteriales bacterium
AGTGGTACCGAAAATGTTTTTTACACCCTGTGCGGACCATTGGTCAACATAGTCTGCCATCGGGCTGGACGGAGTGATGGGGTAGATACCTGCTACCTCAGTAAACGCATAGCTGACATAAGCGGCCGCGTTGTTACCGTCCATGGTTTTCATTTTTCTTGCCATGAAAATGTCCTCCTTATTTTTATAAACAAATTTATACAATGATACACGCTAATTGTAGCACCTTTTTATTATAAAGTAAAGAATGAATGAAATATTTTTTTGAAATATTTTTGTATTTTTATGAAAATATTGTTTTTAATAGAATTTTTTTGTATAATTATCTCCATAAAGGAGATGAGTGTATGACAGCATTTATTCGTTCTGCCGGTTTAATCGGCATCCAAGGTTTTGGTGTGCAGGTAGAGGTGGATGCCTCTAAAGGTCTGCCCGCTTTTGAAATTGTGGGTCTGCCCGATGCCGCCATTAAGGAGTCCAAAGAACGCGTGCGCGCGGCAGTTCGCAACACCGGCAAAGAATTTCCTATGCGACGCATCATCGTCAACCTTTCTCCTGCCGATGTTCAAAAAAACGGCGCCTTATATGACCTGCCGATTCTCGTCGGACTGCTTACTGCCACCCGACAGATTACCTTTGAGGAAAATGCTGTCATTTTGGGGCAACTTTCTCTGTCAGGGGAGGTGCTTTCGGTGCACGGTGTATTGCCGATGGTGCGATACGCCAAAGAAAACGGCATTCATTCCGTTTATCTGCCCGAGGGCAATATAGACGAGGTCAAACACATTACCGATATAGCAATTTATCCTGTGAAAAGTGTTTTACAACTTTTAGAACACATCAGCGGTACCCGCCGTATTGTCCCCTTACAGCCTGTCCCGTTTCAGCCTGCCGTGACCGAAAGCGGTGCCGATTTCAGCGAGGTAATGGGACAACCGCTGGCACGGCGCGCACTTGAGATTGCGGCAGCCGGCGGACATAATGTTCTGCTCATCGGTCCCCCCGGCAGCGGCAAAAGTATGCTTGCCAAACGCTTTGCCACCATTCTGCCCGATATGACCTATGACGAAGCGCTGGAAAGCACGGAAATTTACTCTGTTTCCGCCAAAGGCGGACAACATAAACTGATTTCCTCCCGCCCGTTTCGTTCTCCCCATCACACCGCCTCTCCTGTTGCTCTGTGCGGCGGCGGAACGCATATGACGCCGGGCGAAATTTCTCTGGCGCACGGCGGTGTACTGTTTTTAGATGAATTTCCCGAATTTCCGCCCAAAATGCTGGAAGCGTTGCGGCAACCGCTGGAGGATAATGAAATTACCGTATCCCGTGCCAATGGTTCGGTCACCTATCCTGCCAACTTTATTTTGCTGGCGGCGATGAACCCCTGCCCTTGCGGTTATTTGGGGCATCCCGAAAAAGAGTGTACCTGTTCTCCTGCCGCGATTGCCCGTTACCATCGACGCCTGAGCGGCCCGATTCTTGACCGCATTGATATGCACATTGATGTGCCTGCCGTTGCTTTTAAGGACATTTCCTCTACGCAAACAGCCGAATGCTCTGCAGACATACGCGCCCGCGTCAACACTGCCAGAAAAATCCAACAACAGCGCTTTGCCCATCTGCCCATCAACAAAAACGCGGATATGGACAGTAAAGATATTAAAAAATACTGTGTCCCCGATGCGCTCGGTGAGCGACTTTTGCAAACCAAATTTGAAACACAGGCACTCTCGGCACGAGGATATACCCGTGTGCTCAAAGTTGCCCGCACGATTGCCGACCTTGCAGGTGAAAAGGACATTCTGCCCCAACATATCAGCGAAGCACTTATGTTCCGCCTATCCGACAAAAAATACAGAATTGAATAAAATCGACGAAAAGGGGTCTGACCCCTTTTTGTCGATTTTAGATTATTTTACTTCCGGCTGTACACCGATATACTCCTGCACCAGATTCATCAGTCCCGTTGTCGCATACTTGCGCAGACGGGGCGGCAGTGCCATCACCTGTCCGCTTACCGCTTGCAGTTTTTGAGAAAATTCGCCTTGCCCGCACCACTGGGTGAGTTGTCCGTCGGGTTGCAAAATGGCTTCCATACGGTGCTCGGCAAAACCGCGCATATCCTCCCTTGTTTTGCAAAACAAACGCTGCTGCTCGGGCACCGCCGACACCCCCAACACATTTACATAATCGTTTTGTGCCGAAATGCTCCAAATGCGCGCTCGTCGCCGCTCAAAATGCTCAAATTCTGCTATCGCTTCAGGCGAAAAGCCTTGCCCGTCAAAACTGTAACAGTTTTGCACAATATCC
>JAZRAZ010000163.1:0-9800 GCA_045634825.1 Eubacteriales bacterium
CAGCCTGTCTGCAGTCAAATACGACCAAAATCTCTCGAAACCTCGTTCATTTAAGGTTGAAGAATTTTGTGATTAAGTATTTTTTGCTCAGATGAGGCAAAAACGCAGTAAATCCTGACGGATTTACGAGTATTTTAACGAAATATGAGTGGAAAAGACTATCCCAAATCTGATTCGGATATGCTTTACTCACTCTAAGGTATGTAATCTATGGACAAAAAAGAAAGAATTGATAAAATAATTGCTTCTCAGGGTCTTGCTTCACGAAGCGAAGTTAAGGCAATGATAAAACGTGGAGAAGTTGTTCTGAATGGTGCTGTTGTTAAAGATAGCGGAACAAAAGCCTGCTATTCAGATGAGATTTTAGTTAATGGCGAGAAGCTGTTTCAGACAAAATTTACTTATATTATGCTTAATAAGCCTGCCGGTGTTGTAAGCGCAACAGATGATAAGCGTTATAAAACAGTTGTGGATATTTTGCCTGACGATTTGAAAAGGAAAAATCTTTTTCCTGCAGGCAGACTTGATAAGGACACAACAGGTTTTTGCCTTATAACTGATGACGGTGAATTTGCTCACGATATTTTAGCGCCTTCAAAACATGTTACTAAAACATACATTGCTAAGCTTTCAAATCCAATTGATTATGAGCGAGCAAAACAAGGGTTCTCTGATGGTGTGGTTTTAGAGGATGGAACAGTGCTTCTTTCAGCTGTTCTTGAACAAATCGAGAATGGCGAGAACCCTGTTTATAAGGTTATTGTTAAAGAGGGGAAATACCATCAGGTTAAAAGGATGTTTTTGCGCTATGGCGCAGAAGTTATTGAATTAAAACGTATCGCAATTGGTGGCCTTCCTCTTGATAAAAGTCTCAAAAGTGGTGAAGCAAGGCTTGTTACTGCGGACGAGCTTAAATCCATTGTTGAAAATGACGAAAGATTTTAAGTCTTGAAAGTCAATGTTTTTCGCAATTGAAACAATAAAAAATGTCGAAAAATTAACATTTTGCATAAAAGAATTTGAAAAATATAAAAAAAGCACTTGCAAAAACAGATAAAGTTGTGTATTATGTATAACAGTTAATTTGTCAATTTGTTTAATTTTCGGAGGTCATAATATGTCCAATAGATTATTTCAAGGCATCATTCACCAGATGCGTGATGTTGTTGACAGAACAATCGGCGTTATAGATGAGTCAGGTGCAGTTATTTCTTGTAGCGACCTTGGCAGAATCGGCGAAATCAGGACAAGCAATCTTGTTGCTGTTTTCTCTTCTTCAACACCAGTTGCAAGCGAAGGTTATCTTTATCAGTCTTTCGGCACTCATATGCATCCTGAATATGCAGTTTTTGTTGAAGGCGAAGATGCTGCTGCTCAGAATTACATAGGTGTTCTTGGTGTTTCTCTTTCAAGCATCAAGCAGTTTTATGACGAGAAATATGATAGGAGCAATTTTATTAAGAATATTATTCTTGATAACATTCTTCCTGGCGATATTTATCTTAAGGCTCGTGAGCTTCATTTTAATAACGAGGCTTCAAGAGTTGTTCTTCTTATCAGACTTACTGAAAAGAATGATGTTTCTGTTTACGACGTAATTCAGAATCTCTTCCCAGATAAAACAAAGGATTTTGTTATCAATATCAGTGAATCAGATATTGCTCTTGTTAAAGAGGTTAAGAGCGATATTGATGGTAAGGACCTTGAAAAGCTTGCTCGTTCAATTTCTGATACACTTTCATCTGAATTCTATACTCACGCTCTCGTTGGTATAGGTACTCCGATTGTTGGTGTTAAAGACCTTGCTCGTTCATTTAAAGAGGCTCAGGTTGCTCTTGAGGTTGGTAAAGTATTTGACACAGAGCGTAACATCGTTAGTTATGACCATCTTGGCATTGCTCGTCTTATTTATCAGCTTCCAATTACTCTTTGCGAAATGTTCCTTAAAGAAATTTTCAAAGTTGGTTCAATTGAAACTCTTGACCAGGAAACACTTTTCACAATTCAGCGTTTCTTTGAAAACAACCTTAATGTTTCTGAAACATCAAGAAAGCTTTTCGTTCACAGAAACACTCTTGTTTATCGTCTTGAAAAGATTAAAAAGCTTACAGGCCTTGATTTAAGAGAGTTTGATGATGCTATTGTTTTCAAGGTAGCTCTTATGGTTAAGAAGTATCTTGACGCCAACCCTATTAAATATTAATAAACAGTAAATATTAAATTAATTTAGCACATTTTTATTACAAAAGGGTTACATTTTGTAATTAAATGTGCTATTATTATTGGTGGATAGAAAAAACTACAAGATTGGGTGTTTTGTTTGATTAAGTTCGAAAACGTAACTAAAGTTTACGCTGATACAAATGTAAAAGCTCTCAATAATTTCAATCTCGAAATTGAAACAGGAGAGTTCGTTTTTATTGTTGGTTCATCAGGCGCAGGTAAAAGTACATTATTAAAGCTTATGATGCGCGAAGAAGTTCCTACAACCGGTTCAATTAATATTAATGGCTATGACCTTAATTCTATGAAAAAGAGAGATATTCCATATTTCAGAAGAACTATGGGTATTGTTTTCCAGGATTTCAGGCTTATTCAGAATATGAACGTTTACGATAATATCGCATATGCAATGCGTGTTATCGGTGCACGCGAAAACTCTATAAGAAAGCGTGTTCCATATCTTCTTGGTCTTGTCGGTCTTAATTCAAAAGCACGTTCAAAGCCAAACCAGCTTTCAGGTGGTGAGCAACAGCGTGTTGCCTTGGCCCGCGCCCTTGTTAATAATCCTAAGATGATTATCGCCGATGAGCCTACCGGAAATGTTGATCCGTCTATGGCTCAGGAAATTATGGAACTTTTGATTGAAATCAATAAAATGGGTACAACTGTTATTGTTGTAACACACGATAAAAATTTGGTAGATCGTTTTAACAAGAGAGTTATTACGCTACAAGATGGAAAAATTGTTGGAGATCAGACAGGTGGTTATATAATTCATGAAGAATTCTAGTTTTGGTTATATTATTTCGTCCGCTTTTCGAGGAATGAGAAAGCATTTGATGATGACAACGGCATCGGTTTCTGTCTTGATAGCGTGTATGATTATCATCGGAACAGCATATCTGTTTGCAGAAAATATATCTCATTTTATGGCTCAAATTGAGCAGCAAAATGAAATTGTTGCATTTATTGATGAGCAAGTACCTGAAGAAGATTATCAATCATTGAAACAAAAAATTGAAGCCATTGATGGTGTATCTTCTACTGATTTTATCACCAAGGATGAGGCGCTGGAAGAATACAAAAATCAGCTTGGTGATAACGGCGCATATCTTGACGCATACTCCGGAGAGGAAAACCCTCTGCGCAATTCATTTAGTATAACAATTAGCGATTTGACTCAATTCGAAAGCGCTTCCGACTCTATTGCAGAACTTGATGAAATTGCCTATGTGCGCGATACTAAGGAAGTTGTGTCTGTATTACTTTCTTTGAGAAAGGTAATACAAATTCTTGGCGTTTGGGTTATGGTGATTTTGGGATTGGTTTCGTTATTTATTATTGCCAATACCATTAAAATTGCTATGTACAACCGAAAAAATGAAATTAGTATAATGAAATATGTTGGTGCAACTAACTGGTTTATACGGTGGCCCTTTGTCTTTGAGGGACTTTTTATTGGGATGTTAGCCGCAACGATATGTTTTGCTTTACAATGGTATATTTATAATTATTTGTTTACTACATTATTTGCAGGAATTGAATTTATTGAGTTAGTGCCATTTTCTCAATTATATCCTGATATTATTGTTATTTTTGCACTTATTGGCATAGTTGTAGGTGTTTTTGGAAGTATGACATCAATTAGGAAATATCTTCATGCATAATCGGAGGAAACAATGAATTCAAAATTTCGAACAATTATTGCTTTGATTTTGGTTTGTATTTTGTTTTTGAGTTTGATGGCTTATGTTGTTATTCCATATGTTTCGGCCGGAACCTCAAATCTCCAAAGCGAATTGGAAGATCTTCAAAAACAAAGAGAAGAGCTTGAAAATAAACTGAATAAAATTGACGATAAGCGTGAATCAGAACTTGAAAAAAAGGAAATTATTGACCAACAAATTAATAATCTACAAAGCGAGATTGATATTGCAAATCAGCAACTTTCCGACATTAACGGTGAGTTGGATACTGCAAACAACAAATTAGAGCAAGCAACCAAAGAGTATTCAGAGGCTTTTGAAATTTCCAAGGAATATATTCGTTCTGATTACGAAAGCGGTACAGTTTCATTTCTTGAGATTATTCTTTCATCCGGCAGCATTACTGATTTTATTACACGCATTGAAATTGTTAAAGAGATTATGTCCAAGCAAAATAAAGCAATTTCTCAACTTAAAGAAAGTCGTAATGCAATCGAGGCATCACAAAAGAAAATATTAGAACAGAAAAAAGCACAGCAGTCAAAAACCAATGACCTTAAATCAAGAGAGTCAACGCTTGAAGCAAAACAGGCGGCCAGTAATTCATTAGTAAGTAAATTCAATGCTGAAAGCGATGAACTCTCTGCAATGCTCGAGGAAGTAGAAAGACTTGAGGCACAGTTGCAACAAGAGATACTGCAACATTTGCAGCAAGAGGGAAATGGCTCGGGCAACATTCCGATTTCTAACGGATTTCGTTATCCGCTTGATTCTAAGTGGAGAATTATAACTTCACCCTTTGGTTATCGTACACATCCTACTACCGGTGTATATAAATTACATACGGGTATTGATATCAGCGGAAGCGGTATTGGCGGAGCAAATATCTATGCTGCCAAAAACGGCACTGTGTCTAAGGCGGGGTCTCATCGTGCATATGGGAATTACTGCTTAATTAATCACGGTGATGGAACAGCAACTTTGTATGCTCATATGAGTTCTTTGTTAGTTTCGGCGGGTCAAATTGTAACGCAAGGAAAAATAATCGGTAAAGTTGGTTCGACAGGCTATTCCACAGGAAACCATTTGCATTTTGAAATTATTGTTAATGGAGAATATGTTAATCCGGTTCCGTATTTTTCCTCTAAAATTAGTTTTATTTACAGTTAAGAGGGTTGATTATGAAACGAAAAATCGAAGTCGGAACAGCAATTTTTTTAATGATGGCCTGCACAATACTGGCTTGTTTGATTACCTACACTTTTATTTCTACCAAAATGACAACAACTTTTGCCATCAGTAAGAAGTATTCAAAACTCAGTAATGTTGAGCAAGTTGTGGCCGCTCGTTATATTGATAAATATGATGAAACACATACAATGGACGGGATTCTTTCAGGCTTTGTCAGCGCTGCCGATCCTTATGGAAAATATCTTGATGCAGATGCATACAAACAATATCAAGATGAAATTAATGGTAAATATGCCGGACTTGGAATTTCGGTTCGCTATATTGCAAGCACCGGTTATATGGAAGTAATCAAGGTGAATGGCGGCTCATCTGCTGCAGCAGTTGATGTTCGAGCTGGTGATATTATTTATAAAATTGATGCTGTTGATGTTACTTCATTAACCGAAACCGAGGCTCAAAACCTTTTGAAAGGAAAGGCCGGGACCACCACTGTTCTTTCTATTTACAGAGGTGAAAGTGAACTTGAAAAAAGGGTAACATACTCTGAGTATACCGCCACTACGGTTTCATACCGAATTATTGATAATTCAGTTGGATTCATCAGATTTGATGCTTTTGACACGAACACTTATGCTGAGTTTAAAAAAGCATTTAAATCTTTAGAGAACCAAGGCGTTTCTTCCATCGTATTTGATGTCAGAAACAATAATGGTGGAACGCTGGAATCAGTTTGTAAAGTTTTAGATATGATTTTGCCTAAGGGCACGATTGTGACTATTGAAAGCAAAAGCGGAACACAAAGTTCTACTATCCAATCCGATTCAAACCAAATCACCTTGCCAATAGTGGTTTTGATTAACGAAAACACATATTCAGGGGCTGAATTGTTTGCTGCAGCAATACGTGACTTTGGGAAGGGCACTTTGGTAGGAATGACAACCTACGGAAAAGGAGTAGCCCAGCAAGTTATTCCTCTTGGTGATCAGACAGCGCTGTATTTATCAACACAAATATATTATCCGCCCAGTGGTGAGAGTTTTGAAAATATTGGCGTTACACCCGATGTTGCTGTTAAAATGTCTGAAGAGGATTTAAATAGTTTTTATGAATTAACAACTCAACAGGATATTCAACTACAAGAAGCATTAAAAATATTGAAATAAGTATTAAGAAACTCACCGTTATAATTAACGGTGAGTTTTGTCATATCAGCATTTCAAACTGCATAATTATATAACAAATTAATGTTTGGCAGTGGAGGGTGCAATATGACAAGCACAAAAATATATCAAGACATTGCGGCGCGCACAGGCGGAAATATTTATATAGGTGTTGTGGGACCGGTCCGTACCGGAAAATCTACATTTATCAGAAAAGTAATGGAACATTTGGTTTTGAATGAAATTAATGATCCCTTTTTAAAAGAGAGAACCATTGATGAATTACCACAGGCATCAGCCGGGAAGACAATTATGACTACTGAGCCTAAATTTGTTCCCGAAAATGCCATTCAAATCAATTTAAAAGATAATGCAAAATGCAATATACGGATGGTTGATTGTGTTGGGTTTGTCGTCGATGGGGCAATCGGACAGTATGAGGATGATGCGCCAAGAATGGTGCGCACACCTTGGAGTGATGATGAAATATCATTTGAGCAAGCGGCCGAAATTGGTACTCAAAAAGTTATCCGAGAACATTCCACTATCACAGTTGTTGTTACGACTGACGGAAGTTTTGGTGATCTTCAAAGGGAAGAATACATTGATGCTGAAAGACGTGTTATCAATGAAATGAAAAAAACTGGAAAACCATTCATTATTTTGCTGAATTCGATGTTTCCGTCAGGAGAACAAACAAAAATGATTCAACAATCTATTGAGGATGAATATCAGACGCCGGTAATCATAAAAAATTGTAATGAACTTGTTGCTGACGACATAAACGAAATATTATCATTGATTTTAGCGGAATTTCCTATTGCTAAAATCAATGTTGATATGCCCACTTGGATTATGCATCTTGAAAATAATAATCCTATTAAGCAAGAGGTATACGATTGGATTAGAACTTGCGCTTGTAAGTATAAAACAATGAGCCAAATTAATGCAATGTGTACTGATTTAGAAAAAAATCAGTATATTGAGATGGCTGACTCATCCAACAAGCAACTGGGCGATGGAGGAGCAGAAATTCATATCGACCTTCCCAAATCATTGTATTTCAGTATGCTAAGTAAGATATTGGGGCGCGAAATCAAAGATGACGGAGACCTAATGCTTGAAATTGAACACCTGCAACATTACAGTAATGAATACGAAAAAATCAGAACTGCATTTGAGATTGCAAAGCAAAACGGATATGGTATTGTTAAGCCAAACAGAAATGATTTAACAATGGAACTTCCTACTGAATATAGACAGGGAAATCGTTTTGGTGTAAGAATCAAAGCCACTGCACCAACATACCATATTATCAGAGCAGACATATGCTCCGAAATTTCACCAATTGTAGGTGACGAAGAGCAATCAAAAACACTACTTGGGTTTATGGGCGAGCACTACCACGAAAATATGGATGAAATTTGGAATTATAATATTTTCGGCAAAACGGTATATGATATGGTGGACGAGGGATTTGAAGGCAAATTTGGACGCTTGCCGGATGATGCACGCTGTAAATTACAAGAGACACTTTCTAAAATTTTGAATGAGGGAAGTGGCGGCTTAATTTGTATTATTTTATAAAATTCAAAAAATGAGTTCGGTTCAACACCGAACTCATTTTTATCATTATTAAATCTTTAAATATGTGCAATTAACGCATCGTGATTTATTGATTGGATGAATACATTGATGATTTTGCCCGAAAGGTCATCCGATGAAGATAAAAGAACAGGTAGATAACTTTCAGTGTAGCCTTCCCACAGTCCATCCTTTTTTTGTTCAAATAATACCGGAAGCACTTGCCCTATATGTTTATTCATAAATTGGACACGACTCATTGCGGACACAGCCTCAAGTCGCTTGCATCGTTCACTTTTAATTGACGAATGAATTTGATTTGACATTTTAGCGGCAACAGTTCCTTTTCGGATTGAATATGGAAAAATATGAGCTTTGGTAAAAGCAATTTTCTCGACAAACGCAAGTGTTTCGGAAAATTCTTCTTCACTTTCACCCGGAAAGCCGACGATTATATCAGTTGTAATGGAACAGTTTGGGTAATAATTTCGTAATAAATTGACCGCATTTTCAAACATTTCGGTTGTATAATGGCGGTTCATTCGTCTAAGTACCGTATCACTGCCACTTTGCAGGGATAGATGAAAACTTGGTATAAAGTTTTTACAGGCGGAAATTTTATTCAAAAAATCTTCAGTAATTATGTTTGGTTCAAGTGAACCAAGTCGCACTCGTTCAAAGCCGTAATTACAAGTCAGTATAATTGCGTCGCTTAAGTTTATGTTTTGAAAATCACGACCATAAGAGGCAAGGTGTATACCGGTCAATACAACTTCTTTGTAGTTGCTCTTTTTCAAATTACAGAGTTCTGTTTCAATATCCTTGAGGGTTTTTGAACGTATTTTTCCTCTTGCAAACGGAATAGTGCAGTAACTACAGAAATTTTGACATCCATCCTCAATTTTGATTATTGCTCTGGTTTTTTCGTCAAAAGAACTGATTGTTTCATCCTCTAATGTGGTTTCACTACTCAGGTCGGCAGGAGATACGATTTTTGTTTTGTCATTTTCATATTGAGAAAGATATTTGAGTATGTTTTTACGATTTGCGGTACCGATGATAATGTCAACGCCCTCTATCTCTGCTACTTCATTGGGTGAAAGTTGGGAATAGCAACCGCAAACCACAACTATTGCATTTTTATTTATTTTTTTGCATCTGGAAATAATTTGTCTGGATTTTTTATCAGACATATTGGTAACGCTGCAGGTGTTGATGATGTAACAGTCGGCTAAATCTTGAAAGGTGACGGTTGTATGCCCTTGCGCCTCCAGTAGATTGCGCATTAATTGCGTATCATATTGATTTACTTTGCATCCAAGTGTATAAAATGCAATTTTCATATACATCATCTCCTTTATTGACATTATCTTTTAATTCTGTTATTATAAGAATACAATATTTTTATAAAAAAATAAAGTCTTTTTAGGATAGTTTTATAGAAACTTTAAACTTAGATAGGATTGTTTTAATGAGAAAATTTAATTATTTAAAAGTATTCATAGTTTTGACATTGGTGATTTTGACTTTTTCTTCCTGTGATAGTTATATTCCTTATAATTTCGATGTATCGAAATATATTGAATTGGGTGAATACAAAAGCATCGCGGCAGAGTTTATAGACATTGGTGTCAGTGATGAAGATTTACAGCAGGCTGTTAATGGTTTGCTCAAAGATAACGGCTATGGTGCGTCTAAAAATATAACAAGCGGGTCCGTTATATTGGGTGATAAAATTACTATAAATGTAGTCGGCAGTGTTAACGGCACTGTTGATAATGCACTGGCACTAAATAATTTTGAATTAATTGTTGGAAGTGGAACTTTCTTAGATGAATTTGAACAAAAATTAATTGGTCAGCCAATTAGTAAAGAGTTTGAAATTGATGTTTTGTTTCCGGAAGATTATATAAAAACAATATACGCAGGAAAAACA
>JAZRAZ010000164.1:0-1192 GCA_045634825.1 Eubacteriales bacterium
TGGTTCGCGCTTGTAAAGAGTGTGCGGAGTGTGTACTGTCTGAAAGACAACATTGTCATTATTCAGGTGCTCCATAATATCAACCTCGCCGCCAAACGGGTGACGAATTCTGATGTCGGGCATCAGCCAGATTGCAGGCCAGAAACCCTCGCCGCAGTCATAGCGTGCACGCACCTCAAAACGACCATTTTTTACCGCACGCTTACCCTTGCTGCCAACGCCTCCTGTGAGGAATGGGCGGTTGTCTTCATCTTTGTAGCCTTCGGGGGTGTTGATACCCCAAAGTTGCAGAACTCCATTCTCAACTCGGCACAAAGAGTCCAGACCCGACATATGACGATCCCAATCGGTCTTTCCATCTCGGGTGTATCGTGTCCAGTTTTTGAGGTTGAGTTTATTGCCGTTGAACTCATCTTTCCAGGCGAGTTTCCACTCTTTGCGAATATTTTTAGTGCTGCTGCACTCCTGCGCCGAAGCAGGGAGGGAAAGAAGCGAAGAGAGTGAGAAAATGACAGTGAAAAATTTTTTGATATCCATAGTGGTTGTAGCTTGATGTTATGGTGAGTTAATCAAAAAACACTTTGTCTTTATTTTATCTTCTTTCGTAGAATTTTACATAGTCAATTTCCATCTTTACGGGCAGGTCGTCGGGATTAACTTTTCCTACCCAGGTGCCGCCCAATTGAGCCGACAAAATGATGTAAAATGGATGGTCACAGAAGGGGTATTGCTCCTTTGGCGTTGGCTCCATCTTGGCGTATGAGAAAGTATGCTCGCCGTTGATGTAAAACCTTATCTCTGACTCATTTATCTCAACCGCATAGATATTGAACTCATCCTTGTTGATAGCCGTTGTGTTGCCATTTTTGCTCTTTGGCTCACGGGAGTAATAGGTGTGTGCAGAGTGCACTGTCTGGTAGGCAATATCTTCGTAACTCAAGTGCTCCATAATGTCAATTTCGCCGCCGTAAGGCCATCCGATTTTTGAGTCTGGCATAAGCCAAATTGCGGGCCAGAATCCAGTCGCGCAACCGAGTTTTGCGCGCACCTCAAAGCGACCATTTTTCACCGAGCGCAGACCCTTGCTGCATACGCCTCCAGTGATGAACGGACGCTCGTCGTAACCCTCCGGAGTGTTGATTCCCCACAGTTGCAAAACGCCCTTTTCCACGCGGCACAGAGAGTCCAAATC
>JAZRAZ010000165.1:0-1506 GCA_045634825.1 Eubacteriales bacterium
GGCGGCACCATGGAAATTGCCGAGGGGATCCCTCAGAAGACGGGTATTTCGGTGAATACGGTGGAGCCTATTTGTCCGAGGAGTTAAAGCCTGCCTTCAAAGAGGCAAACAATGCCTATGAAGCCATTTGCCATAGCGCACAGTTTATCAACGAACTGCGCCGCATCCGCAAAGAGTTTCAAGGCAGACCGACTCCGGTGTACCATTGTGAACGCCTGTCGGGCTTGTTCGGCAATTGCCAGATTTACCTCAAACGCGAGGACCTTAATCACACCGGCGCCCACAAACTCAATCACTGTATGGGCGAGGGTCTGCTTGCAAAATATATGGGCAAGAAAAAACTGATTGCAGAAACCGGTGCCGGTCAGCACGGTGTCGCACTGGCTACCGCCGCGGCTTACTTTAATTTGGAGTGCGACATTTATATGGGCGAAGTCGATATCGCCAAACAACACCCCAATGTCATCCGTATGAAAATGCTGGGTGCCAATGTCATCCCCGTCACCAAAGGACTCAAAACCCTCAAAGAAGCAGTGGATGCCGCATTTGAAGCCTATATTAACGAATATCACGACGCCATTTATTGCATCGGTTCTTGCCTTGGTCCCCATCCGTTTCCCAAGATGGTACGCGATTTTCAGTCTGTTATCGGTATTGAAGCCAGAGAGCAGTTTCTGCAAATGACGGGCATAATGCCCGACGCCGTTTGTGCCTGTGTCGGCGGCGGCTCCAATTCTCTGGGTATGTTTACCCCTTTCCTTGCTGACCCTGTTGAAATTTACGGCGTTGAACCGCTGGGCCGCGGAGAAAAAATAGGTGACCACGCCGCAACGATGCGCTTCGGCACCAAAGGCAGACTCCACGGGTTTGACAGTTATGTTCTCCAAGACGAAAATGGCGAGCCTTTGCCCGTTTATTCCATCGCCAGCGGACTGGACTATCCCGGTGTCGGCCCCGAGCACGCCTATCTCAGAGACCAAGGGCGCGTCCACTACGAAACCGTCACCGATGAGGAGGCGATGGAGGCATTTTTCCTGCTTTCAAGATATGAGGGAATCATTCCTGCAATCGAGAGTGCCCACGCGGTTGCATATGCAATCAGGTATGCAAAGGAACACAAATCCGGTTCGATTCTTGCGTGTCTTTCAGGTCGTGGCGACAAGGATATCGACTATGTTTATGAAAAATACGGTTGTGGAGAACAATTCAAACTGGATTATAATATTTAACAATAAAAAATCGGGCAAGAAATTGCCCGATTTTTTGAATTTGGAGAAATGTATGGAATACACAAATATCAAAAAAGCAAAGTTTATATCACGCCCCAACAGGTTCGTTGCGCATATTGAGGTTGACGGAAAAACGGAGATTGCTCATGTTAAGAACACCGGCAGATGCCGGGAACTTCTGATCGAAAATGCAGAGGTTTTTGTTTGGAAATCCGACAAGGAAAACCGAAAAACAAAATACGACCTGATTGCAGTCAAAAAAGGGAACAGACTTATC
>JAZRAZ010000166.1:0-9575 GCA_045634825.1 Eubacteriales bacterium
GCAAAATATCATTTTGAACCCAAACAAAATGCCATAATAGTAGATGAAATTCCCTATACTACAACGGTTGAATCCATCAACGACAAAATAGTTGATCTTGTTAAAAGCGGCAAACTCAAAGAAGTTTCCGATGTAAAGGACTTGTCGGACAAATTAGGTCTCAAACTTTATATCGAACTCAAACGCGGCACAAAACCCGAAATTGTTATGGCCAAGTTGTTTAAATCCACACCCTTGGAGGATAACTTCAGTTGCAATTTTAATATTTTGCTGGGCGGTGTCCCGAGAGTTCTGGGTGTACGCGACATTATTGAGGAATGGCTTGCATTTCGCCGCGAATGTATTAAGAACCGCACTTATTTCAACTTACAAAAAGCAAAAAAACAACTGCACTTGCTCCTTGGAATGAAAAAAATTCTGCTAGACATTGATAAAGCGGTCAAAATTGTCAGAGAAACCGAACGCGACGAAGAAGTTGTTCCCAATTTGATGATTGGTTTCGGTATTGACCTGACACAAGCAGAATACATTGCAGATATTAAATTGCGCCATCTTAACCGAGAATACATTCTCAAAAGGCTGGAAGATATCGATAATCTCACAAATGAAATTGCAGACCTGGAAGCAATCCTTGCCAGCAGAAAGAAAATAGACTCGCTGATTATTTCCGATATGAAGCGCATTAAAAAGCAGTACGATACGCCCAGAAAAACCGAAATCATCTATGATGATCCTGTCTTGGAAATCGATACAGAAGATCATATTGAGGACTATCCGGTAACTATTTTCCTTTCCAAAGAGAGTTATTTCAAAAAAATCACTCCCCTGTCTTTGCGTATGAGTGGTGAGTATAAACTCAAAGATGGCGATATCATCACCCAGACCATAGAAACAAGCAATAAAGCAGAACTGTTATTCTTTACAGATAAGCAAAACTGCTACAAAGCCAAACTGCACGAATTTGCAGACACTAAGGCTTCGGTTTTGGGCGATTATCTGCCTGCCAAACTTGGTATGGAAGATGGCGAAAATGTTGTCTATATGGCAATTGCGGGAGAATACAACGGATATATGCTGTTCTTCTTTGAAAATGGCAAAGCAGCAAAAATTCAATTCAGTGCCTATAAGACTGTCAACAACCGCAAGCGCCTGATTAACGCGTTTTCAGATAAAGTCCCACTTGCCGCCGCACTGTATATTCCGGAAGATACCGATATTGTACTGACCTCAACCAATAACAAAGTTTTGGTAGTCAATACGGCGCTCATTGCCGCTAAGTCAACCAAAAGCAGTATCGGTGTTAATGTGATGACACAAAAAGGCAGACATAAACTATATAAGGTTGAAACACTTTCCGCAACCAAACTGCAAAGTATTTCCTACTATCGCACCAAAAACATCCCCGCCGTCGGCCATCTTCTAAGAGACCAGGACAGTGGACAACAGCAACTTGACCTTTTTGAGTAAAAAGTAGTCAGAAAATCGACCCCGATACAAACGCGTATCGGGGTCGATTTGTTTTCATTTCCTGATGTTTTGGGGTTTTAGCAACAACCGTGATTATGCTCGCGCCCGTTGCAGTTATCGCAAACGAGTAGGATTGCAAGAATCAAAACGATGAACACCAGAGTATCGGAATCACACAATCTTGCCAAACAATTACACATAGTTCTCTCTCCTTCTGAATGTAGATATAACGATTATCAACCGACTTCAAGTAGGTATGTTTTTCTACACCGTTTCAAAGCGTGATAACCATCGTCAATACATTCTATGAGAAAACCAAAAAGGTGTTCCAAGTAGGAAAAAACAGGTTTATAAATGTCAACATAATAACGGCACATAATGTAAAGTTTTTAACTTTATCAACATTTTCCACCGACTTTTCCACACAGTCTTATTAGTTGGCGCTCAATGCGTTTGGCATAAATTGTCATTTTTTGCACAAAGCGCAAACACACATTTTTAAAAAAACAATTTATCGGGTTAGTTTACATAAAATTCAAATCAATAGACATAGAGGGTTTGGCATTTTCATTTAAATTCCCAAAATGATCTTTTTGCGCCTCATAATATGCCTGCGCGCCGATCATTGCCGCGTTATCTCCGCACAATGAAAGCGGCGGAATAAAGAGTTCGCAACCAAGCCGCCTTGCCATATTTTGTACTTTTTTTCTTAGCATAGAATTCGCACTCACACCACCAGCAAGAACCGCACGTTTATACCCAAACCGGCATATTGCTTTTTCAAAGTTTTCGCACAAAATATCGGTAATTGCATTCATATATCCTGCGGCGACATCTGCTTTATTGTATTCCTCGCCTTTCATATCACACTTATGGCAATAATTTACAATGCTGGTTTTTACACCGGAGAAACTAAAGTCAAATGGCGCATCAGCAAATCTGACTTTTGGAAATTCTATTGATTTTGGGTCGCCATTTTGTGCCAGACGGTCCAGTTGCACGCCACCGGGATAAGAAAGCCCCAGCACTCTAGCACCTTTATCAAACGCCTCCCCGGCCGCATCGTCTCGCGTTTTACCGATTACCCGAAATTCCGTATAATCGTCCACTGCTATAATATGACTATGACCGCCCGAAACAACCAAAGCCAAAAACGGCGGCTTACAAGCAGCATGCTCCAAGTAATTAGCCGCAATATGCCCCCTAAGGTGATGCACAGGTATAAACGGTTTATGATATCGATATGCCAAACCCTTGGCATAGTTCAGCCCCACAAGTAAGGCACCTATCAATCCCGGCGCCGCTGTTGCAGCAACAGCATCTATGTCATCCATCGTACAATCAGCGTTTTTTAAAGCCTCTTCTACGATTCCCGATATTTTTTCAATATGATATCTGGATGCAATTTCCGGTACAACGCCGCCGTATTCCTTATGTATCTCAATCTGGCTGAAAACAACACTTGAAAGCGCCTTTCTGCCATCTTCAACTACAGCGGCAGCAGTTTCGTCGCAAGAGGTTTCTATTGCCAAAATCTTCATTATTTCAACTCCTTTACCATAACAAAGGCATCTTCTATCGGATCTTTATAATAATTTATCCGCTTATTAAGATAAGCAAACCCTGCTTTTTCATACATAGAGCGAGCAGGAGTATTGCTCTGACGAACTTCCAAAAAGACTTTTTCTACCCCGTCCTTTTGCATTTGGTCAAGGCTAAATCGCAACAACGCTTGTCCGTACCCCCGCCCTCTGTAACTCGGATCAATGCAAACGGTAAGGATATCAGCACTCTCAAAGCCTTGCATAAAGCCAAGATAGCCAACTGTATCGTTTTCTTTTGTTGCTACCAAAAAAGTTTCGGCAGTGTTTTCTAACACATTTTCGAGTGCCGATACACTCCACGGAGTTGAAAAAAATCGTTTTTCCAAATCAGTGATTACAGGTATATCAGCACTCTGCATTTTGTGAAATTTTAACTCATTTACACTCATACCAACTTGCTCCACTTTGCACTTCAGCCAAAAGTTTTACTTTCAGGTTAGCAGCTCGTTCCATTTCCTCACCCAACAAGTGAGAAACAATTTCCCTTTCTTCCAGAGGTGCTTCAATAATCAATTCATCGTGTACTTGCAAAATGAGTCTTGCGGAAAGTTTTTCTTCTTTAAGTCGGCAGTAAATATTAATCATTGCAATTTTAATAATATCCGCCGCGCTTCCCTGAATGGGCGTATTCATAGCCACACGCTCACCAAAAGAACGCACCATATAGTTAGAGGAGGCCAGCTCCGGCAACTCTCTTCTCCTGCCGAAAATGGTACTGACATAACCGTTTTCTTTTGCAAAAGCAACCGTATCTTCCATATACTTTTTAACACCGCTGTATTCGGTAAAATAGCTCTCGATATATGCAGCCGCTTCTTTTTTAGTAACGTGAATATCTTGTGCCAAAGAAAAATCAGATATACCATAAACAATACCGAAATTTACCGCCTTTGCCGCACGGCGCATTTCGTCTGTAACTTCCAGCGGTAACACACCAAACACACGCGCGGCGGTCGCCGTATGGATGTCCTCTCCCATCTCAAAACCGTGCAACATATTTTTATCATTTGCAATATGTGCCAGAACGCGCAATTCAATTTGAGAATAATCGGCATCCACCAACACCATAGAATCATCACTTGCCGTAAACATCGCCCTGAGTTCACGACCTATTTCTGTTCGTACAGGGATATTTTGTAGGTTGGGTTCAGTGGAGGAAATTCTACCCGTTTGTGTAACCGTTTGCTGAAATGATGTGTGGATTTTACTTTTTTCATCCAATAGTGCAAGCAAGCCATCACAATAGGTAGACTTCAGTTTTGTATATGTTCTGTATTCAAGCACCGCAGAAACAATCGGATGAGCATTTACCACTTTTGCCAAAGCATCGGCATTGGTAGAATAACCACTTTTGGTTTTTTTAGCAGGTTTAAGTTGCAATTTTTCAAATAAAATTTGCCCGAGTTGTTTGGGAGAATTTATATTGAATTGCTCTTTTGCCATTTCATATATATCTTTTTCAAGCAAACTGATTTTTTCAGCCAAATTTTGACTGTATGCATCAAGACGCTCCTTGTCCACTTTAAAGCCGATACGCTCCATATCCGCCAAAACTAAAGTTAAAGGAAATTCAATTTCATATAATAGTTGCTGTTGTTTTCTTTCAACAATAGCATCTTTTTGCCGATTGTATATTTGTGGCAGAAACGCAACAAACGATGCTTCACTTACCATTTCTTGCTGCAAAACGCGCATCAGTATGCTCTGCTTAGAATAAGCAGAAAGAGTGCTGTCAACAACATATTGCGCTACCATTACATCAAAATAAGGCTTTACGGGTTCAGTATTATTTGTCAAAAGAAATTTGTAAAGTTCTTTTGCATCATAAGTAACTTTTTCAAAAGAATCATCTATAATAAGTGGCATTGCATCGTCAACAACCACAACACCGTCTTGATAAAGAATATTAGCCGAAACCGTCCCTTCTTTTATTTCATAAGTGAAATACATTCCGTTGTTTTTGCAGTACTTTATTACTTCATCTACAGAAATTTGCTCATAAACTTTAACTTCTTTGGCAGTAGTATTTTCAACCCCTAATAATTTCAACAAACTTGAAAGTTCATATTGTAACAGTAGCGCTGATAACTGCTGATGATCATACTTTTTAACAGAAAGAATCTCATCATCTATTTCAACAGGAACATTCTTACAAATTTCTGCCAATTTGCGCGAAAGATATGCCATCTCCCGATCAGCAATCAATTTCTCTCGAACACTTTTTTTGATAAGTTCACTATCAATGTTCTCATAAACACCGTCAAGTGAACCAAATTTTATAATTAAATCCAGTGCACCCTTTTCACCGATGCCCGAAACTCCCTTGATATTATCTGAACTATCACCCATTATTGATTTCAGTTCAATCATTTGCAAAGGCGCCAGCCCGTATTTTTCTTTGATATACTCCGGTGTTATCGTCAACGTTTCACTGCCACCTTTTTGGGTAACCGGCAATAACAATGTTGTAAACTCGTTTACCAGTTGAAAATCATCTCGGTCTCCCGAAACAATAAAACATTGATATTTTTTATTACTGGCATAGGCAGAAAGAGTACCGATAATATCGTCCGCTTCATATCCCTCTTTTTCTAAAATGCAGACATTCATTGCACGCAAAATATTTTTTAAAGGTTCCATTTGTGCAGCAAGGTCATCGGGCATTCCTTTGCGCTGTGCCTTATAACCATCATACATTTGATGCCGAAAGGTTTTGGCACGCAAGTCAAACGTAACCGCCACTAAATCAGGACAAACCAACTCAAAGTATTTTTCGTATAACTTTAAAAAACCGTAAATACCATTGGTTGCAAATCCATCTTTAGTAGAAAGCCCACGAATTGCATAGTAAGCTCGGTTAATGATTGAATTTCCATCAAAAACAAGTAATTTCATATCTTTTCCTCAATTATAGATAATTTGGTAATATACTCCTGCATATCCGACGCAACAGGTGCCTTAAAACACAGGGATTGGTTTGTAATAGGATGAACAAATGAAATATCATAGGAATGAAGTGCGGGACGATTTAACAGATAATTTTCTTTTCCATACAGCCAATCCCCACACAAAGCATGTCCAATGTGCGCCATGTGTACACGAATCTGATGAGTTCTTCCTGTTTCAAGCTGTAATAAAACCACGGAATATTGTTCCGAATTTCCCAGTACACGATAATGAGTTACCGCGTGAGTATGCTCATTTTCTTGTTCTTCTGTTCCTATTTTTCGTTTTATAATCGAATCCTCCGCGCGCACAATAGGAGCATCTATTATCCCCTCGCCTTCCAATTTCCCACTCACCAATGCGATATAGCGACGCTTGATTTCTCTGTTTTTCAACGCATTTCCGAGTTTTGCGGCAGAATGTGCATTTTTAGCAATAATCAGAACACCTGTCGTATCTTTATCCAGTCTGCTGACAGGACGATAAATATATTTCTCAAATCTTTTTTGCCAATGAAAAGCCATAGCATTTCCAAGAGTTTGATTATGATTATTCTGCGCTGTATGCGTCGGAAGATTGGCGGGTTTGTTAACCAAAACAATGTCTTCATCCTCATATATGATTTCAATCGGAATATCCGTTGGTGTAATTCGGTCAGCCGCTTCATCTTCCGGTCGATTACGTACACGGATTGTCAATGTATCTCCCTGATGTAATATTTTCAGCACTGTTACCTTTTTATTTCCAATGCAAATTCCTTTGGGATTCTTTTTCAGTCCACTGATTACCGTTGCTGAATACCCTTCGTATTGTAAAAAGGATTTAACAGTCTTGCCGTCCCACTTTTCGTCGATTTTATATTCTAATTTCCGAATTTGGTACATCTTTTATCCTTTCAGAACTTCTATTACCTGTAGCCTATTTCCTTTAACTAAAAACCGAACAGATACATCCTTGTAATCCATTGTATATATACGATTTGCGTCTTCTTGATAAGCAGGTCGCGGGTCCTGCGAAAGAAGTTCGGTTATAATTTTTACATATTCGTCTGGAATATCATTAATTATTTTTTCCGGAATTTCCACTTGCAGTCTATATCCGAGTTTTTGCTGAGCAAAACCGTTCAAGGCTTCCGGATATGCATCTGCATAAGGTAAATATGGCTTGATATCCAATATCGGCGTTCCGTTTAATATATCGGCACCGCGTACTGTAATCTGCGGTCCGTCGGAGGTGGAAAGTTCTATTTTAACAATTTCAACAACTGAAATTCCTATTGGATTGGGTCGGTTGGGAGAACGCGTTGCAAATACGCCTACTCGCTTATTTCCTCCCAATCGTGGCGGTCGAACAGTCGGTGACCAACCCTTGCCGGAAAACTCAGAAAAATGCCAAATAATCCACAAATGGCTATATTGTTCCAAGCCTCTCAGTGCATCAGCATTTTGAAATTCTTTTTCAAAACGAATTACAGACTCTGCACTGGTAAGACCACTTTGTCTGGGAATACCGAATTTTTGGGAAAATCCGTTATATATTGTGGCAATTTGTTTCATAAAATATTGTGACATGGTTTTCTGCAGCCCCTATGAACCCAAAATTATTATAATTTTATTATATATGCTTTTCTGTCCTTTTGCAACAAAAACCACGCTGAATTCAGCGTGGTTTTTGTTTTTTGTTAGCAGCCGCATCCGTCGCTCATATTGTCTTGCGGAAAAAACTCTCCTGTTGGAAAACTTAATTTTTCAAAGAAGGTGCAGGGTTCTTCCTCACTCGGACTTTGACAGCGCTTTTCAGGCAAACAGAATCTTGCAGAAGGAAGCAGAACTTGAATATCACGCACAATGCGGACAACACTGAACAACCCAAGACTAACCAGTGCAAACTTTTCTCCATTGTCACAAAGTTCTTGCCCATAACAATTCATTACCGTGTCGGGCAAAGATTGAATGTCAGTTTCACAACAACAGCAACAATTATTATGAGCATTTACTAACTTACTGCCCAGCACGATGGGTTCTACTACTTCCACCTGTGCCACAGGACCATTGTAAATACCGCCATTTGCCCCACGATTACATACATAATCAGAGGAAAATGTCATTGTGTTCCCTTCACCGCCAAACAAAATCACTTTCTTTTCAAAACTGCTCACGCCGCTTATATGTTGTGGTCTGCCATTGCCGGTATAAACCTCAAAGTCTGTCAGAAAATAATAATGTATGTTCACTGCATAATACCCACGATTAAACGGCACAGGGTCAAGATCAACTTTTGCAAATGCAATCTTTGAATTTTTTGCCCGTATGCTGATAGCGTTATCAACAATCATCTGCCCTTCAGGAGAAAAGTAAACGCGCATATCCTCCAAACAGTCTTTATCTTTACAAGTGTCATAAATTTTTTGAACATTCGCGCAAATTTCTTCTCTATATGTTCTTTCACAGCCTTCTTGGTTGATGCTATTTTGATCCATGATGTTCCTCCTTAAAGTTGAATTTTTGGATCTGCCTAACACCATTATATGTTTAAAACAGTAAAATGTTAAAAACCGTTGCAAGAAAAATAGTACTATGATAAAATATATACATATTTTACGACGGAGGGTCCAAGTTGAAAGCCAAAAAAATTATTGCCATAGTTATAACAAGTCTTTTAATCTTATCTTTGTTCGGATGTTCACAAAACAGCGCGCAAGGTGCCGTTTCAGAGTTATTTAAGGCACTGAGTTCCTATGATGTCAAAGCGCTTGAAATTGTTTTAACTGAATTTCCGAACACCAAAGATTGCGGTATAACCTACGATTTATATTCTGATGATGCATACATCAACCTATATAAAGAGGCATACCAAAATTTAAGTTTTACAATTGAGCAAGTTGATGAAAACGAATCCGGTGCTACCATCACCCTCACTATGTCTCATCCCGACCTAAAAACCGCTTACAGCACAGCACTCTATTCCTCTGCCGCCCTTTTGTTTTCGGATCAAAATCTCTATGAGCAAATAATGAAAGACCCTGCGGCAGATATCAGTTATTTGGTTCCGCAGCAAATGAAAACTATGTATTTAAATAATAATATCGAAACCATCAAATCCACTTTTGTCCTCACACTCATAAAGCAGAACTATGGTTGGAAAATTCAAACGGATGAACAACTTAAAAATCTGATGTCCTGCAATCTTTATACCATTGCTTCCACCATCTCCTCCGGTTTAGATAAATAAAAAGAGCGCTATACGCGCTCTTTTTTAAATGCTTTTTGAAAAACATCTACTTAATTCATTAATACATTGTTCCTTAGTAAACATTGTATTAAGGCAGCCCAGTAACATATTTTTGTTCAGTCTGCCAGGCAATCCCAGATATTCCTGAAAAGCACGTCTTTTTTCGACACTACCCTCGTTCCCAAAAAGTCCCCACTCATATAGGTCAGTGGTTTTAATGGACGTTTTGGAATTAATTGCTGGCTTTTCGAAAGAATCAAGAAGATTGTTTAAAATCTGCGGGCTCATCCCCTCAACTCCGAGTTTTCCTTCTGCAGAAGGAAACTC
>JAZRAZ010000167.1:0-2884 GCA_045634825.1 Eubacteriales bacterium
ATTCATAAAAAATGTTCCCTCCTAACACTTCTATTTTATCACAGAATGTCGGAGGGAACAAGTTTTATTTATCAAAAAGAGAGAGGGGGTCAATAATTTTTCCGTCGCAACTAACCTCAAAGTGTAAATGTGGTTGTTGTTCGATTTCTATGATGGCAGTTTTGCCTACTTTTCCTACAATGTCGCCCTGATTAATCAGTTGTTCTTTTTTAAGTTTTACCTCGGGGTCAAGGTTGGCATAAAGGCTGATATTTCCGTCAGTGTGTTTGATGGTGACACTTGTTCCCATCAACGAATCGCTTTCAATACTTTGTACTACACCGTCGTTGATGGCTTTGACTTCAGTGCCTAAAGGAACAATATAATCAATGCCGTTGTGTGTGCGCCAATCTTCAAGCGTTTTTGAATAAACAGGAACATCGGCACTGTACCCGACATCAATCTTTCCGTCAACCGGCAAAATATAATCTTTGGCTTTAACATTTTCTTTGGTTGGTCTGGATGCGCTTTCACTGGGCTGAGTTACATCATCTTTAGGAATAATTACATCAGTGGCATCCAATTTGTTTTGGTCGGGCAGGGGAGTGTCGTCCCACGCCTTTTGCGCATTTTGATAAGAAATAAAAGCAACTGTTCCGATAGTGAGGATACATAGCGAAACCGCTATGTAATACTTTCTTCTTTTGATAAAAGCGGCTGACTGTTTCAGCAAATGACTGTATTTCATAATTTTCTACCTCCGCTTTTATCTTTGCCTGCTTTCAGGGCTTTATGCAGATAAGTTAAAAATTGTAACTTTGGATTTCGACACCGCTGTAATAATGCTTAAGAATTTCGGTATAATTTTTGCCCTGTTTCGCAAGTTCGTTGGCACCGTTTTGACTCATCCCGACCTGATGACCGTATCCGTGAACCGTAAAAGTAATACTCTCTTTGTGTGCAGTGATGGAAAAAGCCGTACTGCGAAGTCCGAAAAGGGAACGAATTTCTGTTCCGCTGAGCGTTTTGCCGCCAACCTCCACCGTTGCCACACTGCCCGCACTGCCGAGTGTGGTTGAAGTGAACCATTCAGTTGCATCACCATCGACATTTACTGAAACCGTTTTCAGTTTTTCTTTCACTTCCTTGGCGGTGAAAGTGGCGGTGGTTTCATAATCTTTTGCCGTTGTGTCAACGGTGCTGTCTACGGACACAAGATATGGGATTTCAGAACCCCATACATTTTCGGCAGGCTCAGTTGTGCCACTGGACATTGCGTGAAACACTGCATTGATGACTTCGCTCTCGTAAGTTATCACCTGTCCATAGACCTGATTTACGGCGGAAACAATGTTGGGATAATATTTTTCAAACCATTCATTTCCCCAACGCTCTTTGGCTTCTTTTTCACTCAAATAACTTTTGCAGTGGGTATAATCATCGCAGACATAAGCACCCGGATGACCATTATCAACATCCGGATTGTCTTTTAGATATTCATAACGGTATATGGTGTATGTGCAGGCGGCAACTGCTTGCGCCTTAAGCGCTTCCGACTCAAAATTTGCTTGCATTTCTGCAGAAACTACTGAACGCAGATATTCTTTCAGTGGAATTTCTTCGATTTTTTTACTTTTGTGACGGTAAACTTTTACCAAAAACGACTCAGCGTTTTGCTTGGTTGGGGGCGTTTGTGCTGTTCGTCCGTTAATTAAATAGGGAATAAGGCAAAACAATAAAACAAAAATAAGCGGATAAATCTTTTTAAAATTCATTTTTTCCTGCTCCTTTCAAAAATATATATTAGACAAGCTTTTAAAAAAGAACAAAACAAATTTTGTTGAATAAATTTGCTGCTCTTGACAATAATTATTAAAAAACTGATTTGGGAGGAAATGGATGCAACAAGATAAAATTTATCAACAAATATTGTCGGAAATTAAAGATTTAGACCGTCGGATTCAATGCCTGAATGCGTGTTTTTCGGTGGTTTCAAACGGGGAAATGCTGGACTCGGTCAATTACCAGTTGCTGTCTTTAAACAAACGGAGATGGGCGCTTTTCAAGCACCTGCGCACACTGAAAAAACAAAGTTTGGTGTCGGGAAAATAGCCAATAATCAGCGCTGAAATTTATGCAATTTTACCAATTTAAAAAATGTGCTTGCAGTATATATTATAATGTGTTATACTTAAAGTACTATTTTATGTACTTTTCTTTTGTAAGCGTGATTTAGGAGGTAAATGTATGAAGCGAAAAAGCTTAGCTGCTGTTGCATTGTTGTTAGTGCTGGCTTTTATTTTGGCAGGATGTAACTATGTCAGTCGTCCTATTGGCGCCGGCAATCATGCGTCAGACACCAGCAGTCAACTGTCCGTGTTACTAAAACAACCGACAAAGACGATTGTTGAAACTACGGTCAATAATATTACCAACGTTCCCAAGGAACCGGAAGCTCCGCCCGAAGAACCCGAAGAACCTGAAGAACCGCCTGTGGAAGAATTTGCCACCTCTCCTTTTGAGATTACAACCGATGTTTTCAGCAAGATTGAAGAATTGCTTAAACAGGTTTCGGACAAAATAGTTGATGCCAAGTCTGCTACCGGCGTTTCCGATGAACTGATGAAGGGCCGCACGGTTTATGTTTATACTCCTTACGATATTTCCGGTAACGATGAAGCGATGATGAAATCTGTTGCCGGCAAGCTTAATATGACGGTTGTTGTTACTAACCTCAACAAGACCGGTGCTGCCTATTCGGCGCAAATGAAGAAAATTGCATTATCTGATACCAAGGCTGATTTGATGTTTGTAGATCAGAATACTTGGGGGGACATTCAATATTATACCCAACCGATTACTCCTTTTGTAAACTTTGAAATCGGCGATAAACTTGGTTCTTTCT